>JAGLDC010000037.1 GCA_023145965.1 bacterium
GCGCATATTGATCATGGTAAATCCACACTTGCAGATAGAATGCTGGAAGTTACTAATGTCATTGATATGGGTTCACATGAAGCTCTTGTGTTAGATGATATGGAGCTGGAAAAAGAGCGCGGGATTACAATCAAATCTCATGCGATACGCATGGAATACGAAAAAGATGGAAAAACATATATTCTTAATCTTATAGATACTCCCGGACATGTCGATTTTACCTATGAGGTTTCACGCTCTTTGGCGGCTTGCGAGGGTGCAATTATTGTTGTTGATGCTACTCAGGGTATTGAAGCACAGACAATTTCTAATCTCTATCTAGCTCTAGAAAACAACCTCGAGATAATCCCTGTTGTTAACAAGATAGATATGCCCGCAGCGCGACCTGATGATGTGGCCATTGAAATAGCTGAGCTTATAGGCTGTGATATTGGTGAGGTGCTTCTGGTTTCAGCCAAGACCGGCGAAGGTGTTGGGTGCGTTCTGGATGCTATAGTTAAACGAATTCCTCCACCATCGGGAAGCAAAAATGCCCCACCTTGTGCTCTCATTTTCGATAGTTTTTACGATACATATCGAGGCGTGGTGGTCTATATCCGCGTGGTCGAAGGCGTTATATCGCGCGGTGATAAGATTAAATTTTTTGTTACAAATAAACAATATGAAATAGACGAACTCGGCTATTTAACGCTCAGTCTTGAAAAGACCGATTCACTTTCCGCTGGCGAAGTGGGTTATCTCATGGCGAATATTAAAAGCGTTGGCGATGCACGCGTTGGAGATACTATCACTATTATATCGAATCCCGCACCCAAACCGCTTCCGGGATACCGTGAGGTTAAACCCATGGTCTTTAGTGGGTTCTACCCAACGAATCCCGAAGATTTTGAGAGCCTTCGTTCTGCGCTTGAAAAGCTTAAACTTAACGATGCAAGTCTTGTCTATGAGCCGGAAACCTCTGCGGCTTTGGGTTTCGGTTTTCGGTGCGGTTTTTTGGGGCTTCTTCATCTCGAAATTAGTCAAGAGAGGCTTTATCGGGAATACAATCTTGATATTGTAGCGACCGTGCCCAATGTAGAATACAAGGTAATAACAAAAAAGGGTAAGGTTCTCGCTGTCGAAAATCCGGCCAAAATGCCAAATCCATTGGAAATTGAAAGTGTCGAGGAACCTTATGTCGAGGCCGAGATCATTACACCACACGAATATGTTAGTCCTATAATGGGTTTAGTTAAAGAAAGGCGCGGTGAATATATCGCTACGGAGTACGTCGATCCGGCGAGGGTTTTATTAAAGTTTAGTATTCCACTCGCCGAGATAATTTTTGATTTCTTCGATAAGATGAAGACCGTTTCCCGTGGTTATGGTAGCTTCGACTATATCCTGGTCGGATACAGACCTTCGGATTTAGTAAAACTCGATGTCCGTGTTAATGGCGATCTTGTCGATGCCTTGTCCATTATTATTCACCGAGAACGAACCTATGATTGGGGCCAAAAATTAGTTAGCAAATTGAAAGAGTTGATTCCACGCCAGATGTATGAGGTTGTGATTCAAGCGGCGGTTGGATCGCGAGTTATATCCCGTGCAAGGCGTGCGCCATTGAGAAAAAACGTAACCGCAAAGTGCTATGGAGGCGATATTTCGCGAAAACGGAAGCTCCTAGAGCGCCAAAAAGAGGGCAAACGACGCATGAAAATGGTCGGAAGTGTAGAGATACCTCAAGATGCCTTTTTTGCGGTTTTAAAAATTGAGCGCTAGTTTATGCATTTTATAGGTTAATAGAGGGCTTTAAATCATGTTATTAAATGCTGAATGCTATTAAATTTCTTGAATTAGGCATTGTTTATTCCTATAATATCTCTGAAGGCGCAATAAAAAGGAAAGACCATCACAGTCATGGCAAAAAAAATTGATAGACATAAGGGATCTCTCGGTATAACCTTGGTTGAATTAATGATCGTCTTGATCATTATCGGAGTCCTTTCATCGCTAGCAATAATTCGTTTTAGTTCTGCATCTAAGAAAGCAAAAATCCGAGAAGCAGCTGTTATGTTGGCTTATCTTTGGGATATTCAATACGAATATTATGTGGCTAACGGTGAATTTATACATCAGAAGAACTTCGGATTTATACTCTTCGAGGTGGATTTCGGTTTTTCTTGGTTCGATAGAAGTAATGAATCACTTAGGAAAGAGCTGAACTATAGTTCTCCATCAGGAAAATCTAAATTTTGGTACATTAGTGGATTTGGTGGCTCTGGTTTTACAACTCATGCTTACCCTAAGGTTAGCGGTGATTTTATAAATTGGGATGAAGAAGATGTCGATAACAGCCTGAAGGGAATAACTCTCTCTGTTGACAATGACCGCACTATTTATGTATATGGCTTCGGTAACGTAATGAAGCTTTAATTAAAGCTCAGAGGAATATCCACGAGAGATTGAGAATTTGATTTATCTTGACCTAAAAGGGAAAAGGTATTATCTTCCCCCTATATTTAGTTATTAAGGAAGGTCATAATGATCAAATGGGCAATAATTATTGGAGCACTTGCTGTTTTTGAAATTCTCGGATTGGTTGTCGAATTTCCTCACGAATACCTTTTTCTACCTCCTCTATTAATCTTAATGTCTGTTCTCGCTATGTTTTATCGTGTATATAATAAAATAAAACAAGGCGAAAGAGAAAAAATCAAGCATGAGCTCTATGAGCTTAAGCAAAAAATGGAAGAAACTTCTGAAACAACGATAAATAGTTAGAAATGATGAAGCTTAAAACTCCATCCCGCGAAATTAGAATTGGAGATATAAAGGTTGGCGGGGATAACACCTGGGCATTGATAGCTGGTCCATGTGCGATCGAGAGCGAGGAAGTTGCTCTTCAAACTGCGGATTATCTTGCAAAAATTTGTTCAGATTTAGATATCCCATACATTTTTAAAGCCAGTTATGACAAAGCTAATCGCCTATCGGGAAAATCTCCGAGAGGTATTGGTATTCAAAGAGGCCTAGAGATTCTTGATAAGGTAGGTTCCAAGATTGGAGTGCCTGTTTTAACCGATGTTCACTCTTCCGACGAGGTTTCTCGTGTTGCTGAAGTTGTAGATTGTCTCCAGATACCAGCATTTCTTTGCAGGCAAACTGATTTACTCATTTGCGCCGCTGAAACCGGCCTTCCGGTTAATATAAAAAAGGGTCAATTTCTCGCTCCGGAAGATATGAAACCCATTACAGATAAAGTATTATCGATCGGAAGCGGTGGGCTTTTAATAACCGAGAGGGGAACTTCGTTCGGGTATCATAATCTCGTAGTCGATTTCAGAGGTATCCCGATTATGTCTCGATATGGATGGCCTATTGTTATGGATGTTACGCATAGCCTGCAAAGGCCGGGTGGAGAAGGTGGTTCGAGTGGAGGAGATAGAGAATTTGCTCCGCATTTGGCGGTTTGTGCCCTTTCTCTTGAAGTCGATGCATTATTCATTGAAATCCATCCCGATCCGGACAAAGCAATTTCCGATAAAAAAACTCAATGGCCTCTATCGCAAGCCAAAGAGCTTCTCGAATTCCTCAAGAACGGATAATTCACTAAATTTGCGGGACTCTATTCTCAATTGCGCGTGAGAGAGTGGATTTGTCTGCGAATTCCAGATCACCACCCACAGGAAGGCCCCTAGCGATACGCGTAGTTTTTAAATTAAAAGGTAAAACTAGTTTAGCTATATACATCGCGGTTGTGTCGCCTTCTGTTGTGGGGTTTGTTGCCAAAATAAGCTCTTCAACCGAGCCTTCATTGAGTCTCTTTAATAGAGCATCAAGATTAAGCTCATCTGGCCCTATGCCTGATAGTGGGTCTAATACTCCTCCGAGCACATGGTAACAACCCTTGAAGCTGTTTGTTGCTTCAATAGCTAAGAGATCGGAAATCTCTTCTACTACGCATATTATGCTTTTATCTCTTTGTGGATTCAAACAAATCGCGCATGGGTCGGATTCCGATATTGAACCGCAGATGCTGCAGAATTTAACATTATCGATGAAGCTATTAAGAGCGTTAGCTAAGGCGCGCGCATCTTCGGATGGTTTGTGCAAAACATAAAACGCGATTCTACGAGCGCTTCTTCTTCCAATCCCCGGAAGGCGGGAAAGTTCATCTATCAAGTTTTCGAGTATGGCAGGAATTTCAGACATATATTTAGAACGGTTAAAATTATGGTTTTTCAGGGAGTATGGTATATGGTGTTACAAAGATAACTAATTCGGTTTCATTTGTTTGGTCTTGTTCAAAACGGAACAAGCGGCCGATAATAGGAATATCCTTTAAAATCGGAACTCCTCGCATAAGGGCTTTTGTGTCCCTCGTAGTGAGGCCTCCTATAATAAGCGCCCCTCCATCATCGACAATAACACTCGTTTTTGCCCATCTTGTAATGATGCTATATCCAGCAGAGCCCGGAGAATATGAGTTGCGTTCGATGTAAAGATCCAAGGACACCCTTCCCAAGCTTGTAATATGGGGCTTAACTCGAAGCGTAACTCCTATATCGAATAGAGTCGTTACTACATTTCCCGCTTCATCTGTTGTGTTGATCGGGATCTTAACACCGGACATTATTTCCGCTTCCTGATTGTCGAGAGTCACGATTTCAGGATTATCAACAATTTCGCCATTGTTGTTTGAAGTCAAGGCAGCGATGGAAACACCTATGTCATAGTCTCCAGAGACTATTCCCCATGTAAAAGAACCGAGTTGGTCTGTAACACCGATTTCCTGAGCACGGACTCCGAGACTAGCATATTGATCGTTTGGCGGGATGTTTCCGGTTTTACCGCTAGTCGCTATGCCTTGTGAGACGCCAGCTCCAGCTTCCCAAGCAACCCCAAGCTTGTCCAGCAGCTCCTTATCTACATTGAGGATTTTAGCTGAAACGCGAATTTGTGGTGTTTCTGTATCCAGAACTAAAATAAGGCTCTCGATTCTTGTGAAGACTTCAGGAATATCGTTTACGACGATGGAATTCGTTCTACCATCGACAACTAATTCGCCTTCCGGAGTGAGTGTTCCTCGAAGAACCTGAGCCATGGCATTTGCATCGGCGTAACTGAGCAGGAATATATGTGTGTCATGTGGAATGAGTTGTTGCTTTTGTTGTTGATATTCGCGTTCATCGAGAATGTCCCGTCTATAATCATCGAGACGCATTGCACGATATGTGTTGCCCTCTTGGATAAGAGTCAAGCTGAAGGTGTTTATTATACTCTGAAATGCGGTTGCCCATGTGACGTTTCTCAGTTTAAGGTCCACTGTTCCGGAGATTCTGTTATCGACGATAATATTAATATCCCCGGTTTCAGAGAAAAAATTTACAACGGATTTAATATCTGCCGACTGAAATACTATTTGAGGAAATAACCTGTCTCCATGAGGAGATATTTCGTTAGCATTAGCAACACCTTCTTCGAGCTTTCTTAAAAAGTTGTATCCGACATCCTGGGCAAAAATGTTTAATGCTGCGGCTAAAAAGACGATGATGAGAATAGAGCTCTTTTTCATCGGTCTTTCACCTCCTTTGGCAAAGAAAGAGTTACTTGCCTGATTACTCCAAATTCTTCAATATTAAAGGTTACAGTAGTATCCGAGATTTCGGAGATGATGCCACCTTTAATGCTATCGCCGGTTCCATAAATGTAACCCCACCCTCGAGCATCTTGCAAAACTGCAATTTTATTGATTCCTCGTCCAGCGACTACTCCCACAAGCATAAGGTCCTCTACAATTGGGAATGCCTCTTCGCCGAGTTTTGATTCGGTTGCGGGTTTTGCTACTACAAATGGGTCAGGAAAATCCCAACCTCTATATACCACGAGAGGGCGAATATAGCTTGCGCCCTCTCCTAGAGAATCCCCAGATATAAAGGCTTTTTGAACCTGTTCCTCGTGCACTCTTCTAGTAGGTCTCGGTTTTTTTATAGAGGATGGGGGTTCCGAGGTTTTTTGAGTTTCGCTTTTTTCTTTTATAGGCTTGGCTTCGGTTTTTACTTCTTTGGGTGCTTCTTCTGTCTCCGATATTGGCTTTACCTTAATTTTATCGGCCGGAGTGGCTCTACTAATTGACCACTCAGTGAAATCAGGATAGCCGGGTGTAGGCACAATAACTTTGCCTGATCTGGGGCCATCAGACGAGCTAATTTCCCCTGTGGGTTCGGCCAACACAAATACAATTCGCGTAATAGGTGGATCGCTTTGAAATTGAGCTGAACGGGCTTCGACAACTATCCCCGGTGGAAGCGGAGGAATGTTTTTGTCCTTAAGGCGATGGATACCGCCAATTAGGTCGATAAGAAGCCGGTCTGGATTCTGGAGACGCGCGGTCTTAATCGATGAAGGCCCCGAAGTCAAAACTTCCGTGATCGTGTTATCGCCTTCTCGATATATCTTCAAACCCACGACATCATACTCAGAAGCCGAAATGCTTATAATAGTAACAAGGATTATTATTAATATTTTTTTCATCATTCTAGCGTTGGGATAATGCCCCCGGAAACTCCGCTGAGCGCATCGTCCTCAGTTGCGCGGGGTTTAGTGCCCGGAGTAGGTTTTGAAATAGCGCCTTGACTCGATTGATTAACTTCGGTTAACATAGAAGGCGGTTGAAGCCTTTCCTCGGTTTTAATATGATATGCATTTATTACAAACTCAGAGTTAACTGTCTCACTTCCCTTCGAGCTATTTTTTACCAAAAAGTTTTTAGTTGTAGCAACAAATTTAAGATTTGCGATTGATTCGAGGAAAGAACCAAGTTCATGATATTTACCAGAAATTACAATTCTATAAGGATTGGTATGATAGTATTCAGATGCCTCGGAGGGGATAACATCGAGTTGCCTGACCATCATGTTATTCTCTCTTGCCGAAATATTGAATTTTGTTACAAAATCTGCAACATCCCTTTCTGTTGGCATTAATTCCTCGAGAAGTTTATATCGAATAAAAAGCCTTTCAACCTCTTTTTTAAGTTGAGGTAGTTTAGCCGCGGAGAGTTTGATATTTGAAAGCTTAAGATTAAGCTGTTCTAAAGTTTCTCTTTTTTCCTGTATGATTTCTTTATTAGGAGTATATATCTGAGTGAGCCACAAAGCAAAAATAACACCGAAAATAAGAATCCCAGCGGCGATCTTTTGAACTTTATGGTCTTTAAAACTTATATTCAAGGCTCAGGTTTCTCCTGTTTGGCTTTTTTAACAGCATCCAGTGCAGCATTTTTCTCTTGTTCAAGAGCTTCTCGGCCCAAAGGCACAACTTTTGATGAAATAGGAGGAAGTTCATCCTTTATATTTATCTCTTCTTCGCCAATAAATTCTCCAGCATATTTCTCGGCAGTGGCAAATACTACATTTCCGGAAAGCTCGAAGCTATATTGCGTAACGCCTTCCGAAGTCGTGTTTTGTTCCCGAATATAATTCAACTTAATATCATCGAAATATTCCGAATTGATAAGACCGGCAATAAAATTGGCAATACCTTTAAGATTATAGCTTATACCTTTGACTGTAACGATCTTCTCAACTTCGACAAATTCGCTTATCCATAGAAATTCTGGTATTAAACTGGCAAACTCTTCGAATGTCTTAACCCAAAATGGTCTTTGGATTTCAAGCATTTTAATTGCTTCGATTCTCGTCGCTATTTTATCGCGTAACTCCTGAACTTGTTCGACCATGCTAACCTGTTGGCTAAAGCGTTGAATCTCGCTCTCCACTCTTGCAATTTCATTCTGAAGGGTTTCAATTTCATTTTGTTGTTGTTGAGTTTGGAACCAAAGAACAACAAGCCCTACAACCAAACAGACGAAAACATAAAGGAAATATTTATCGAAAAAAGGAACTTTCCTTTTTTTCCTAAGCTCCTGTGGTAGTAGGTTTACTTTAATCATACTAATCCGCCCTCAATACCAAACCAACAGCATTGGTATATATGGCTCCGATTTTTGATGGGTCCACTCCTCCAAATACTCCTTCCGCCGGCTGAAGATTCTTGAAAGGATTCATTATTTCAACAGAAACACCGGTCTTTTGCTCGATAGCTTCCGGCAAATAATCGATCAGGGCTCCACCACCACTTAGATATATTTTATCGACTTTCCTACCTTGTGTAACATTTTCGATGTAGCTAAAAGCGACATCTAAACCGAGTTTAATATCCTCAGCAGCATTGAAAACAGCCTCTTGAAAAGCGGTTTTATCTTCTATTGGGAATTTATCTAGCATTAAATCGTCGAGATCATCCCCTGTGAGCCTGAGCTCGGATTGAATATAATCCCATATCTGTCTAGCTCCAGTCGAGACATCTCTGACAGTATAATAGGTTCCATCAATTACAAAAGTTATATTGCAAAGCGCATGGCCAATATTAGTTAACGCGAAAACGCCCTCTTCAGGAAGACCATAATTAAACTCGAAAGCATTGAAAGTAGCAAAAAAATCGAGATCAATGGCAATGGGTTCCAGGCCAGCGTCGCGAACAGCGTAAAAATATTGTTCCACAAGTTCTCGCCTAGCAGCAACAAGAATAACATCCTCTTTTTTGCCATCAGGGGTTTTGCCAAGATGGTGATAATCCACGGCTACACCGGATGTTCCGGTTGGGATTCTCTGTTCAGCCTCGATCATGACCGCCTCGGAAAGCCTGCCTTTTTTACTTCCAAGCGAGACTTGAATTCTGTCGGTGAATACCTTGTGGCCTGAAAGGTTGAGGATAACCTCGTTTGTTTCCGGAGCAATTTCTTCCGCTAGGCTTTGGATAGCATAAATTACACCTTCATGGTCCTTTATGTCTTTTTCTACGATTGCGCTTTGAGGAAGGGTTTTCAAACCAAAGCCGAGGAGCTTGGGTTTGCCTACAGATGGAGGAACGATATTTACAATTTTTACATTAAAGGTGCCAATATCGAGTCCTAAAATAGAACCAGATCTTCGCCCTCTTATGGAGTCGAGAATGCTCATATTATCCTCATAAAAGGTCTAACTTATGCTATAGCTTGAGTATAGTATAGATAACCTAAAGGTAATTGTCAAGGCTAAAAAGTTCTTTTATTTATTTTACTATAGTTTTGCAAATAAAACCTCCGAGATTAAGATTCCTATTCTTGCACCCCAATCTGAAATAATAACACTGGAAGATGTGCCACGCATGAGAAATCTCTCTATAATAATTGCACCAGCCGGTAGAATTGTGGCTCTTTTTGGGGCAAAAGCTATAATTTTTCCTATTTGATTTTGGCTTTTTAAAGCCAAAGAATCGATTGTTCGAGTAATCCAATTTAAATCGAGTGTGGAATGATGCACTTTTTCCGGTATATACTCCGATAAGTTATTGAAAATTGCCCCCAAAGTGGTTATCGAACCGCCAACGCCAATCGGATTTTTTTTGAAAGCATTTTTTGGAATTACCTGTAATTCCAAATCGACGAGTTTTCTCACCTCATTTAACTGTGCTATTGAAAAAGGTGCAATTAAATCCATCTTCTCAGTCAGCACAACAGCACCGATAGGAATGCTCATCGAATCCAACAAATTAGTGCTTCCCCAGATAATCTCTGTGCTCCCACCGCCAACATCGAAAACGCATTTCTCTGCACTATGGTCCAGGCCTAAAGTCGATCCCAGATAGGAAAAATAAGCCTCCTCTTTTGGTGTAAGGATCCTTACTGAATGGCCTATGGAATTCGACAAGATCGAAACGACTTGTGGGGCATTCTTAGCTTTTCTGAAGACTTCCGTCCCGAAAGGAATTATACTTTGAACGGCCTCGTTTTGCATTGTCTTCTTGAAATTATCCAAGACTCTTACGGCATCCTCGATAGCACTCTCGGATATTATTTTTGTTTTTAAAAGGCCTCTACCAAGGCGAGGTTCTTCGACTTTGGTGAATAGAGGTTTAATATCGCCGCTCCGATCTATTTCGGCGATGGTCATTAAAATGGAATTAGTTCCTATGTCTATGCTCGCGACTCGCACAGTATCTCCTATACAAAGCGAAAGCAAGGAAAACAGTTATGCATCCGGCTAGGTCGGCAATAAAGTCTGCAATGCTTGCCTTACGATAGGGTAATTTTGACTGAAAGTATTCAACAAGTCCACCAACTACCGATGGAATAAGGATAGTAGATATAAGAGGATATGCGCCGCTGACAGCGTAATAAGCTAATGTCGAAAGTAACGCAAAAGCACCAAAATGAAGGACTTTATCGAAATTTTGAAAAAGCATCGGCTGGTTAGGCGACGGTTGAATGGTAAGGAAGATAATTATCACCGTCCAAATAATTGCTGGAAGGTATTTTAATGCCCGATAGAGCTTACTTCTTTCTGGTCGATTTAATTTATCCTTGGAATGCATATTACTAAATTATTCCCAGGGATTTTTTTAGGAAAGAGCCGGTATAGCTTTTTCGATTCATTGCGATATTTTCCGGTGTGCCTTTCGCCACGATAGTTCCCCCCATATCTCCACCTTCGGGACCGAGGTCTATGATGTAATCGGCAACCTTGAGAACATCTAAGTTGTGCTCGATTACAAGGACGGTATTACCAAGATCGACAAGTTTATTAAGAACATCAAGAAGTATTTTAACATCGTAAGCATGAAGACCGACAGTAGGTTCGTCGAGAATGTAGAGCGTTTTTCCTGTCGATTTTTTAGAAAGCTCTGTTGCAAGTTTAACTCTTTGTGCTTCGCCACCAGAAAGCGTAACAGCAGATTGTCCAAGCGTGATATATCCAAGGCCTACATTACGAAGTGTTTTAAGTTTGTTTGAGATCAAGGTTATATTCTCGAAGAAATCGGTTGCTTCATCGACGGTCATTTCGAGAATTTCATTTATATTTTTGCCTTTATATCGAATTTGTAGAGTTTCTCTGTTGTAGCGTTTACCATGGCAGACGTCGCAGGGAACATAAACATCGGGCAAGAAATGCATTTCGAGCTTAATTGTGCCTCCCCCGCCACATGTATCGCATCTGCCGCCTTTAACATTGAAAGAAAATCTTCCTGTTTTGTAACCTCTTGCTCGTGATTCAGGCAAGCTAGCGAAAAGTTCCCGTATAGGAGTAAAAGCGCCGGTATATGTAGCCGGATTGCTTCTTGGAGTTCTTCCAATAGGTGACTGGTCAATATCAATGACCTTATCTATGAATTCGAGACCGCGAATAAAGCGATATGGCAGTGGGCGAATATTCTTGCGCGTGAAATAGCGTGCAAGTATCGGGAACAGCGTCTCGTTTATCAGCGTGGATTTTCCCGAGCCTGAAACACCCGATATACAGATAAACATACCAAGTGGGAGTTGAATATCAACATTTGCAAGATTATTGCCGGATGCACCTTCGAGGGCGAGAATTTTCCCATTCCCTTTGCGACGATTCTCTGGAGTAGGTATCTCGAATTTGCCCGAGAGATATTTGCCGGTGTAAGAATTATCACATTTGACTATTTCTTCGGGAGTGCCGGCGCATACGATCTCTCCCCCGTGTATTCCGGCACCCGGTCCGAGATCGATAATATAATCCGCAGCCTCGATTGTCTCGCGATCGTGTTCGACGATTATGACTGTATTCCCGATGTCACGCATAGATTCGAGTGTTTTAATTAGGCGAATATTGTCGCGCTGATGAAGGCCGATAGACGGTTCATCGAGAACATACATCACTCCGACCAGCCGGCTACCAATTTGTGTGGCTAAATGTATTCGTTGGGATTCTCCGCCTGAAAGCGTGCTGGATTGGCGATTTAGGGTAAGGTAGCCAACGCCCACGGCATCGAGAAATGCAAGGCGCTCGGTGATCTCTTTGAGTATCTGTTTCGATATGAACTTTTCGCGGTCGGTAAGTCTTTCTTGTAGGTTTCGGAAGAAGAAAAGCGCCTCGGCGATGCTCATCGATGTAACCTCATTTATGGGCAAATCGCCGACTCGAACACTTCTGGCTTCAGGGCGAAGTCTGCTTCCACCACATTTAGGGCACGGAGCTTGACTCATAAACTGCTCTATCCACATGCGAATTCCGTGGCTGTCGGTCTGATGGAAACGCCGTTTTAGGTTGGGAATTATGCCTTCATATTGAGATTTCCATTGGCCTTTGGCTTTGCCATCTTGAGATTCGTAATGGAAAGTGAATTCCTTATTACCCGATCCGTAAAGAACAATCTTTTGAAAATCGTCCGAAAGTTTACTCCACGGTTTATATAGGTCAATGCCTAGTTCAGCTGCCACTGCCTTGATCATTCTACCCCAGTGTCTTCCTGTGGGGTCTCCCCATGCTTTAATTGCGCCATCCATAATGCTCTTTGATTTATCCGGCACAATGAGGTCGAGGTCGAGTTTGCGCTCGGTGCCAAGGCCATCGCAAGAAGGGCAGGCACCATAGGGACTATTAAAGCTAAACGAGCGCGGAGAAAGCTCCTCATAGGATATGCCACAAACAGGGCATGCATAATTTTCACTGAATATCTGCTCTTCTTCGGTGTCGGGATCGAGTATCATGACCATGCCATCGCCGAATTTTATCGCAATTTCTATAGACTCAGTGAGCCTCTGTTGGATATCATCTTTGATAACAAGCCTGTCCACGACTATCTCTATGTTGTGCTTGATTTTGCGAGAAAGCTCGAGTTTGTCTTCGATAGAGTGAACCTCTCCATCGATTCTCGCCCGGACAAAACCGTCGCGAGCGATGCCATCTATGAGGTCCCGATATTCACCTTTTCGCGAGCGAACAAGAGGAGCGAGAATCAGAATACGCTTGCCCTCCGGCCATTCCAATATTTTATCGACAATCCCCTGCACGCTCCACTTGGATATCTTCCTGCCGCATTGATAGCAAAAAGCAATGCCGATTCTTGCATAAAGCAAACGCAGATAATCATATATCTCGGTGACTGTCGAGACTGTTGAGCGCGGATTGTGGCTCGCTCGTCTTTGCTCGATAGCAACAGCCGGTGATAAACCCTCGATATTATCGACATCGGGTTTTTCCATAAGACTGAGAAACTGACGGGCGTAAGCCGACAGCGATTCTACATAGCGACGCTGTCCTTCAGCAAAGAGCGTGTCAAAAGCAAGAGAGCTCTTACCGCTACCGGATAAGCCGGTAATGACGGTAAGGCTATCTCGAGGAATATCGACCGAAATATTCTTCAGGTTATGTTCCCGCGCGCCTTTAATTGATATGATTTCGCTTTTACTCATACATGTTATTTCTTTAAAAAGAATATTTATTTAATATATAGTTAAATTAGTTATTTTCAAGCGACGCTTTCAGTTAAGAGGACACAGTATTAAGACAAATCGCCTATTATTCTCTAATTTGGAAAAGGAGCGTGATTTTATTAAGTTACTTATATTTTCAGGATTTTTATTCGGTTCGATTATAACTTCAAGGTGGAATAGCGTTAAATGTGGTGCAATGCTTTTTCTAATAGGAAAAATTCAACTTGTTGCATAATGCCAGTTTATAGCTATATTTGAATAATTGATATAAGTATCACAGATACTGAGGTCTGTATTATGCGTAGCTTATTTGTAATATTGCTTTTAATCTCTTCTTTAGTTTTTCCTGCTGTTCCATTCCTAGAAAATGCCCGCGAGATTTTACCTTCGCCCTTTGATGGCCATGCGCAGATGTCCCAGATAGTTGTCAATTTGGATGAGCAAGCGCTACCGGGTTGGCGTGGAATAATAAATCAATGGACGGGACGTCCTTATAGAGCATTTGGGAAGGGGATCGAAATACCACACTGGGTGGAAACTCCCGAATTAGCGGAAAATGCCGTCAGAGCATTTATAGATGATCACCCCGATATTTTTTGTGTTTCTTCACAACAGATTAGAACGGTGAAATGCAAACGACATCTCGATACGTGGTTCGTTATTTTCGATCAACTTCAGGATGGCAAACGCATTTATGGTGCGCGGCTAGATTTTAGAATATCTCCGGATGGCAAGCTTTTCATGTTTGGTGACCAAACATTGCCGGCTTTCAAAAGGGAATGGCCGGTTTTGTCGGCCATCAATACAATCGATTTGGCTCAAAGGGACCTGGGCTTTCAGTATTCAAATGCCGAGGAATTAGAAGAAATTTGGCTCCCAATAGAGGAAGATGGGCGCCTTGTTCCTCATCCGGTCCGTAGAATTGATTTAACGGTGGACAATCCACCATCGAAATGGGCTTGTTATGTTGATATCACAACTGGTGCGACGCTTATGCGCGTTAATAAATTTTATTACTTTTCTGGTTATATAACTGCGAGTGTCGAGGTTTCCCCGGTCGCTCCATGGAACACAACACATACGCGTCCGATCCGATGGGGAAGAATTGTATTTGGTTCTTACTACACAGATGCAAGTGATACCGGTTATTATAATTTCTCCACATCGAGCAGTGGAACCGCTATTCACGAACTTGAAGGAGCATATCTAACAATGAATGATTCCAACGGCGCCGAGCCTTATTTCTCAACCTCGGTTTCCGGCAGCGCCGATCTCGATATTCACATGGATGATTCCTATTCAGGTCCCGAAGAGCGTTCGGCTTATGTTTGGGCTATGCGTGCTTTAAGAAACACTAAGCTTATAGACCCTTCATTCACAGGCATGGATGTTCGCACTGGCTGTAATGTCAATTTATACGGTTCCTGCAATGCTTATTGGAATGGTAGTTCAATTAATTTCTATCGAGAAGGAGAGGATTGCCCCAATATTGCTCGTATTAAGGATGTTGTAATGCACGAATATACTCACGGCATCACATCTGCGATTTACGATGGTAGCGGTTATGATCCGCTTTTAGCAGTTAATGAAAGCTGGAGTGATTATTTCCCCTGCACCGACTCCGACAATCCGCAACTCGGTCGCGGTTTCTTTGGAAGCTATACATATCTTCGTTTAATTGACAACGATATGGTCTATCCTGATGATTGGGAGGGCGAGGGACATCACGACGGAATGATTCTCAGTGCGGCCTTGTGGGATATGCGTGCAGTTCTCGGAAGATCTTATTCGGATACACTATTTATGTTTGCACGCTATGGCTTACCCTATAATTTTAGTGATTATTATTACGATATTTTAGCTGTCGATGACGATGATGCCGATCTCTCTAACGGCACCCCGAATTACTGTGTCATTGCGGATGCTTTCGGTGAGCACGGTATAGGTGGTGGTGCGGATATAATTCTCTCGCATACTCCTCTCGGCGACACCGAAAATACCCATTTGCCCTATTCTGTTGTTGCCAATCTTGTCGCTTGTGCTAGCTCCTCCTGGTTGCCCGAAAGCGTTCTTGTGCGCTTTTCTATCGATGGATTTCTTTGGGCTACAACGGCTATGACATCAACTGGAGGAACAGTATATACAGGGAGTATCCCGCCTCAACCTGCGGGGACAATAGTGCGTTATGCAGTTGTAATTAAAGATAATTTAGGCCACTCAAAGACGCATCCATCTGACTACCCCGATAGGAAAAATATATTTGCCGTTGGATCGCAAGTAGCAATATTCGAAGACGATTTTGACTCGGACCTAGGATGGTCGAGCGGAGCTACAGGCGATGATGCCTCGACCGGTCAATGGGTGCGCGAAGACCCATATGAAACCTATAATACTTCGACTGGTTTAATTTATCAATCTGAAGATGATCATACGAGTTCGCCGGGAACTCATTGTTGGGTCACAGGTAACGCGCCCATGAGTCAGGGGGCTGGCTATGCCGATGTTGATGGCGGTAAGGTTACGCTTCTTTCTCCAATAATAAACCTATCTGCCTATCCCGATCCGATGGTTAAGTATTGGCGCTGGTTCACAAATGAAACCTCCCTCGATGACTCATTTTGGGTTGCAGCCTCCAGCGATGGAGGAAGTAGCTGGCACGTCGTCGAGGTCGTTCCGCAGACGGAAAATAACTGGACCCGGGTTGTCTTTCCTCTTACGGATTTCATTACCGCAACCTCAAATGTTCGTTTTGCTTTTCAGGCTACCGATTATCGATCAGGAAGCCTCACAGAGGCAATGGTGGACGATTTTGGTATCTATGCTTATGTGCCGGTCGCAGTTGAAGAGAGGCTGAAATTACCAGAAGAATTTGATATGGAAATCTGGCCGAATCCGTTCAACGCCTCATTGAGAATGGAGTTTTCTGTCATTCCAGAAAAAGCAGAAATATTCGATATTGTAGGGAGGCAAATAGTTGTATTGGTCCCCGGAAAAACAATTATTTGGAATGGCGAAGATGTTTTGGGCGAAGAAATACCCAGCGGGATATATTTTGTTCGCGCAAGTTTCGGGGATAGTGATATTATCAAAAAGGTATCGTTGATTAGATAAATTAATCGAGGATAATGAATCTCCAAAAAGGCAGGTTAGACCTGTCTTTTTTTCATTTTTAATAGGTGTTGCGGAATGTGGCTTGCTTAATTATATATGTTATAATGTTTAGGAGTCGATATTGAAAGCACGAAATAAACCACTAACCCAGGTTTATGACTATTTTAACTTGGTTGCACAAGCATTTGCGGGTATAGTTAAAAAGCCATATTATTTTTCCGAAGTTTTGCTCCAGATGGAAAACATCGGTGTCCAATCTCTGCCTATAGTCCTTTTAACAAGCACTTTCGTCGGCATGATATTAGCATATCAAGCCGGGTTTGCAATGGCTGTTTTTGGTGCGAAGATGTATATCGGAACACTGATAAGTCTCTCGCTTGTTCGCGAGCTTGGGCCGGTGTTGGCTTCGGTTGTTGTGGCCGGAAGAATAGGAGCCGGCACTGCGGCGGAACTTGGTAGTATGCTTGTGACAGAGCAAATCGACGCAATGCGTGCGATGGGAACCGATCCGATTAAAAAGCTTGTCACTACGCGGCTTATTGCGGGCATGATAATGATTCCTTTTTTGGTTATAATCGCCGACCTAATGGGTATTCTTGGAGGCGGCTTTATTGCATCTAGCGCCTTTGGGCTTGCTCCCTCTTTCTATAAGAAAACGGTCATCCAAGCACTCGTTGTCGAGGATTTGGCTATGACCCTTCTTAAGGGGGTTTTCTTCTCTATTTTGATTATAACGATGGGTTGCTATGCCGGTCTCAATGTCGAAGGCGGAACTACGGGTGTGGGCCATGCTACTACCCGGGCGGTAGTGTTAAGCATTGTATTTATTTTAATAACGGATTATTTCCTAACGGTGTTGCTTCTTAAACTCCTTCCGGGATTGGCGTTTTAATTGATCTCGCTGAAGAACATATCGAAATCTTTTGAAGGAATGCCGGTTCTCGACAAACTGAATCTCGATATCGAAAGAGGCGAAACTTTCGTGATCATGGGGAAATCTGGTTGCGGCAAGTCGGTGACCTTAAAGATAATCCTAAGATTGCTTTATCCAGACGAAGGCCAGATTTTCATTGATGGCGAGGACACAACCTATTTTAACGAAAAACTCATGATGCCAATCCGCACGAAAATAGGTATGCTTTTCCAAGGCGCAGCTCTATTCGATTCTATGAATGTGTGGCAGAACCTAGCTTATCCGCTTTTGGAACACACGCAACTCCCAATCGAGGAGATCAACGCGAAGATAGCCGAGCTATTAACCTTCGTCGGTCTTAATGGCGCTCAAGAAAAGTCACCATCGGAACTTTCGGGGGGCATGAAGAAGCGAGTTGCTCTCGCTCGCGCAATGATCAATGATCCATCCTATGTTTTCTTCGATGAGCCGACAACCGGCCTCGATCCTGTAACATCGGGGATGATTAATGGTCTTATAATTAGAACCAGAGAACGCTTCGGTGTAACATCGATTGTCGTTACTCACGATTTGGCTAGCGCAATGCGGATTGGAACACGATATGCGTTTATACATGAAGGGAAAATCGGATTCGAGGGAAACAAAGCGGAGCTTTTTAAATCAAAGAATCCGGGATTGCGTGAATTTTTAAAGGATGCAGAATGGCAAGACCAGTCCTAAGAACTACTCCCGCTCAGAAAGCCTCTATAGGCGGGTTGATCGTTGTAGCATTGTTGATACTGGGCGTTGCAGTTTTAATACTCGGCGGCGAACAGGGATTTATGTCTCGTCGGTATCAGCTAATGGCGCGTTTTGAACGAATAAGCGGTTTACAGTCCGGTGCACCGGTGTGGCTTGCGGGCCAGAGAGTCGGATTTGTATCTCAGATTGAGTTCGTGAAAGACGATGCTGATGGCGTTTTTATCGATGTTACGATGCGTATCGATTCGCGATATAGTGATCTTATTCGAAGAGACTCCGAGGCGAGAATCGGCACGCTTGGTCTTTTGGGAGATAAGCTCGTAGGCATAACTCTCGGTTCGGCGGATTCACTCAAACTCAAACCGGGAGAGTACGTAAAAACGGACAATCCGATAGATTTCGAAGAGCTTATTCAACGAGGAGTCGAGACTTTCGGAGATTTGGCCGAGGGCGGGAAATCCCTTAAGTCTATTGCCGCGAAGATAGATTCTGGTGAGGGCACTTTAGGCAAACTCATTAATGATCCCTCGATCTATTTCGATATAGCCGCTCTTACAAGATCCACAGAGGAAATAGTTGATAAGATCAATAAAAATGAAGGCAATATCGGCAGATTGTTTAATGATACCCTTCTTTATGATGAGATGGTTGCCTCGATATCGGATGTTAGAGAATTGATAGATAGCATTGGAGATGGTAGAGGCACTTTGGGGAGGCTCGTGAAAGATCCTTCGCTGTATGACCATCTTTCCGCTTCGCTTGGAAGAATAGACACTCTTATTGCGCGAGTAGAGCGCGGAGAGGGAACGTCCGGGAAGTTTATATCCTCTGATGATCTTTATCGTGAAGTTACAAGCACTGTTGGTTCGCTCGATTCGCTTCTTATTGATATTCGTAATAATCCAGCTAAATATTTCAAGGTTAAGGTTACTATATTTTAATAAAGCAGGTGGGGAGTTTCTCGAATAATGAGGTTGGTTTCTCAGGCTTGCAGTGAAAGAGCATAAATACCGCTCTCACAGAAGTGAAATATTGAGCTCGCCAACTGTCTAATCACGGATAGATCGAGAATGAAAACAAATTTTAAACCTAGACGGAAAATGACGATGAAAAAAGGTATTCTTATATCATTCGAAGGTATAGATGGAAGCGGTAAATCGACACAGATGAAAGAAGCTGCGGAATATCTGAGCTCGCGTGGCTATGAAGTTCTTATCACCCGTGAACCCGGTGGCACGGAACTTGCTGAAAAAATACGCAAAGTGTTGCTCGATGCGAAGATGGATGGCAAAATAACCTCGAAGGCTGAATTGCTGCTTTATCTGGCATCTCGGCATCAGCACAGCAAAGAGATTATCGAGCCGTTTTTAAAAAACGGCGGGATTGTTCTTACGGATCGCTACGCAGATAGCTCGACGGCATATCAGGGAGTGGGAAGGGGTCTTGGCATAGAGTTGGTCGAAGGACTTAACGAATTGGTTATCCCCCAATGGCCTGATTTAACAATAATAATCGATATTTTGCCCGAGGAAGCCCTTCTCAGAATGAACGAAAGAAAACCGGACAGACTAGAGCGCGCCGGTATGGAGTTTCAAAAAGTGGTAAGAGAGGGTTTTATCGAGCTTGCACGGCGGCATCCAAAAAGAATGGTCGTGGTTCGAAGCGATAAAGTTAAAGAGAAAACAACGCGCGAGGTTATTCGGACTATCGATGAATTCTTGGCAAAGCGTAATATTTACAAGGAAGAAAAATGAAAAAGCAACAAATATATATAATCATTTTAGCGCTTATGTTGGTTTTCTCTGCGGTGGTTCTGGCTACTCAAAGTGGAAGCAACATTATTAAAGATGTTAAGCTTATTGGCAAGGTGATAAACAAGACTTATGAAAACTATGTGGATCCTATTGATACACACAAGTTCATTTTAGGAGGCGTCAAAGGCCTACTCGATGGTCTCGATTATCACACTGTTTATTTTAAACCCGAGGATTATGAGAATCTCAAGACTAGCACAAAGGGTGAGTTCGGTGGCTTGGGAATTATTATCGGCATGCGGGATAATATCCTAACGGTCATTTCCCCTATGGAGGGCACCCCGGCATATCGTATGGGCCTGGCTGCGGGCGATAAGATAGTCTCTATCGATGGTGATCCAACAAAGGGTATGACTACTCAGGATGCTGTCGATGTGCTTCGTGGCGAACCCGGGTCAGAAGTTACCCTTACTATTGTCCGACCTGGTGAACCTGAGCCGCTAGATTATGTTATCGTTAGGGCTATAATACACATAGATGCTGTCCCATTTGCAGGAATGATCGAAGACGAGGTTGGTTATATTCGTCTTGCTCGTTTCTCCGAGGATGCTGGTTTCGAGGTGAAGAAAGCTGTTGATTCACTCAAGACCCTAGGTATGAAGGACCTGGTTTTTGACTTAAGATCGAATTCGGGTGGACTTCTCAATCAGGCTATCGAAGTCGCAAGTGTTTTTCTGGAACCTGGGGAGCTTGTCGTTTATACACAGGGCAAGGATGAACATTCTAGAAGAGATTTCCATTCGATGTGGGGTTCCGAATTCAACGAGGGGAAACTTATCGTTCTTCAAAATCAAGGCTCAGCTTCGGCTAGCGAGATAGTTGCCGGTGCTATTCAAGACCACGATAGAGGTATTATTCTCGGAGCGCGCTCTTTCGGTAAAGGCCTCGTTCAAAGCGTAATCCAACTTTCAGGGGATGGTGACGCTCTTAAAATTACCACCGCCAAGTATTATATCCCCTCCGGAAGATGTATTCAAAAAGAGGATTATCTTGACAGACCCGAATCTGTGATTTTACAACCAAATAGCTCGGGGGATGAGGATTCTGAGACCGAAACCGAAGAAAAAATCGAAGACAGATGGTGGGAACAGGATATTGTTTCTGATGAAGCAGGGGTCGGTTCAGATAGTATCCCTGAAGATGCACCAATTTATTATACAAACAGCGGGAGAAAGATGTATGGTGGGGGTGGTATCACTCCAGATGTTTTCTTTGAGGCCGAAAAAATAACCCGATTCGAGATTGAATTAGAAAGAAAAAGCATGTTTTTCGATTTTGCAGTGGATTATCTCGTCGAGGGAAAAGAATTTCCGGCGGATTTCAAGGTCGAGGATTTATTGTTCAACGATTTCACGGATTATGTTAAGTCTAACGATTTCGATTACAAGACGCTGATCGAATTACGCCTCGAAGAGGCCGAGTCCTCTGCTATCGATCTCGGTTACAATTCTGATTTTACCGAACAAATAGATAAGCTTCGTCAGGTTGTAGAGGAGGAGAAACAAAAGGACTTTAAACGCAATCGCGACTATATAGAACGCTCTATCCGGCGTGAGTTTGTTAGTAAGCTTTGGGGCGAGGATGCAAACTATCAGTTTGTAATATTGGAATCTGATCCTGTGATCGCAAGAGCAGTCGAGCTTATTCGCGAAGATGATGAGTATTCAGCTCAACTGAAACCTTCAGATAAATAATTGTTCATTGAAAGCCTTTATATCCTTCCTTTGGGATTAATTGCCGGTGTTGTCGCTGGATACCTTGGGATTGGTGGAGGCGCGATATATTTACCATTGCTCTTTTTGGTATTTGAAGGAGAATGCGCTCCCGAAATTTTACCGAAGGTTTGCGTGGGAACAAGCATGGGCGCTGTTTTTCTAACGTCGTTATCGGCGGGAACAGCACATTTTAGAATGAAAAATGTGCTTGTTGAAAAATGGATTGCTTTATCCTCTGGCGCGCTTATTGGTTCTTTCTCGGGGGGGATGATTGCAGGAAGTTTGCCGTCCTATTATCTGAGAATTGTCATCGGCGTCGTAATGATCCTTTCTGCGATACGTTTGTTAATTCCAAGAAAGGAAACGCCCGGGAAAGAGTCCTCGGTTAGTGGGAATGTATGGTTATTTCCCTTGGGAATAATTATAGGCGGGGTGGCTTCGACTGTAGGTATCGGTGGAGGAATACTTGCTGTTCCGATTTTGATAGGTTTCTGGAGACTCGAATCGAGATATGCCGCTGGCACCTCGTCTGCGATGACAATGATTTTAGCTTTAGGAGGCTTGATCGGTCATATCCTATGGGGAGGTGGAGATTTCGAAGCTGGAAGAGGTTTTTTAGGTTCGGTGTCTTTAGAAAAAGCCTTGTTGTTGGGTATTCCCGGCGCGATTGGTGCGCCTGTGGGAGTAAGTTTGCATAAAAAGTTTAAATCGGGTGTATTTAAAATTATTTTTTCCGTTCTTTTGATTTTGGTTGCTATTAAAATAGTGTTTTTGTAAATTAAAGCGAAATGAAAAACATATATTGGAGGGACTATGAAGAAAATCCTTATTCTGTCGTTTTTGGTTTTAGTTGGTTGTGCCTTTGCTCAGGCTGATGGAAAGGGCATCGTAGCAACAGTCAACGACGATGTTATTGTAACACTTAACGAGCTTATGGGTGAGATAAGAACTCTACCTCAAGATCAGGTTTCTATCGCTACGACCAAGGAGGGTGTTACTCAAGTTCTCGATGGTATTATCCGAAGGAAGCTTTTAGCTGATAATGCTCGAATGTTACAGGTAGATACCGTTCAAGTGGTTAAAGAAGCGATGAATCGCTCTGAGGACATCGTTCTTGCTGATTTTCTGGTGATGAATATTCAAGCGAATTCTCAAACTGAACCGGTTACAGAGGCCGATGCTCAGCAGGTCTATGCTCAGAATGAGTCGCTTTTCTATTCTATTCCACAGGTTGAACTAAAGCAGATCGTTGCAATATCGGAAGACGAAGCTGATAAAATTGAGGGTGAGCTAGAAAAGGGTAAAAAATTCGATGACTTGATCGAGCGATATCCGGGAAATCCCGAGGGTGCCAAATCTGGCGATATTGGATTTATTTTACAGAATCAATTATCCCCTGCGGTTGTTCAGATTGCCGATGGTCTTACTCCTGGTAAGTGGGGTGGCCCTATTAAAACAGAAAGCGGCTTACATTTTATTTACTTAATTTCGAGGAAACCATCTGAGAAATTGGCTTTCGAAGATATTAAGGAAGACCTTATTGGCAGAATAGGCGGTCTTCGCGCGCAGAATGCCGTAGATGGTTATATACAGTCGCTTATCGACGAATCTAAAGTATCTATTGATAATTCAGTGCTAAAAGAGGCTATCGTCCCGGTGCAATCGGAATAGTCAATCCATTCGGCATTTAGATCTATAAGGGCAGTTCAGGCAGTTTTCCTGAACTGCCTTTCCTTTGGTTTGTAGGTATTTTTGAGCAAGGTTAAAATGAAGCTCAATATCGATTTCAGGTATTGATCGAAGCTCCACCGGTTCATGCGTGAAAAGGACCGAAGTTTTAATGCTATCTTCGCGAATTCCAAGGGAAGAAGCGGCTGCTTTGCGGTAAGCGGCGAGTTGAGGAGCATAATATTCTAGACGCTGGTCTCGCTTTTTACCAATTACAGCATCGCTTTTGTAATCCAGGATATGCCAAACGCCCGAGTCATACCACAGTCTGTCAATAACTCCAGTTATCAAGAACTTGTTATAATGAAGAACAACGCGTTCCTCTCGTTTATCCACCTGAGGTGTTCCAGAGAATAGCCTCTTTACATTTGTATCTTGAGATAATTTAACAAGGATTTTTGCCGAGGCGGGCGCAAAATCGAACTCATTGCACGACAATAAAGCTATATGCTCGATCTTTTCGATTCCCGGGAGTGGGCTCGGGAGTATTTCGAAAAACCGATGAATGAGATTACCCCAATTCTTACCACGTTCCTCAGTATCCTTTCGATTGTTTTCGAACGACATTAATTGTTTTATTCGTGGGCAACTGCCAAGCTGAGCAAGTTCGGTAGCTTGAAGAAAATAAAAACCTCCCTCGATATCGAGGGTCTCATTTTTCTTTGCAGAAGAAATGCTCTCTAATGAAGTGGGGTCGAAAGCTTGGTATATCGGTTCTTTTCCCAATAATACTCTTTTTGCAATAACTGGTGCAATGCAGTCTATTCCTTTTCTGATTTTAATGGCCGTTCCACCGAAATCAACCATGGTAATACCGGTTTGAGGCTCCGATGAAATAAGCCCTTCGATAAAAAACTTCATATAACCCGATTTCCATTTGTCGGCGGAAAGGAATAGATGATCTCGCGCTCTTGTGAAAGCAACATACAAAAGCCTTTTTCTTTCTGCATTTTCTCGAACATTTTCGAGTTTGGAAATGAGCTGCAAAATTGAACTTTTTGAATCGCCTTGTGCATTCTGAGCTTGGAGGAGAATTCCGAGATCGTCATCGCATTTAAGGGCTTGCGATTTGTTGCTAAAGTGCTTTCCGAGGTCGGCAATCATCACAATTGGGAACTCCAATCCTTTGGATTGGTGAATAGTCATGATCTTAACAGCATCAGAATTATCATTCTCGATATTTGCTTCGCTTTCATCCGTTTGATCAAGATTATTCAAATGGAGGGCAAGCTGTTCTATGCCATTGCCGTCGAATTTCACACAAATTTGGATAAACTTCTGAATGTTTGCAATTTTTTGCTGACCGTTAGCCATCCCCGCGAAGGTAGCCCAAGCGCCGGTTCTCTCAAGCGTGTAAGATAAAACTTTCGATGGTTCGGTGGTTTCCGCGATTTTTTCGATTTCATTAAGTATCTCTATCGTTTGTTCGAGGAGTAAAAAATCTTCATTGCCGAGGGTAGGCGGTCGGTTTTTTAGGCATATTTCAATGCCTTCACGAATATTGCCTTCACCAGAAATGCTTGCAGCTAAAATAGCAGTGTCAGGTAAAGCGATAAGTGGGCTTCTCAAGAAACCGACAAGGGAAATAATATCCCTGCTATCTGCAAGATACTTGATTAAGCAGGCGCAACTTGCAACCTCTTGCACAGCAAAGAGGCTATTGCCGCCGATCTCGATATGCGGAATATCATAAGAAAGTAAGGCAAGCTTAATCTCCGAAAGCGTTGTTCGTTTTGGAATAAGAAGAGCGATGTCTCCCCAGCGCGCAGGGCGTTGTGTTTCGCCCTCAGAAATATTAAGAGGATCCTCGCCATTACTTGAACCCATTACAATTGTTTTTATACGACTTACAAGCATTTCTTCTTCAGTAGCTTTCTCGTTATCTGCAAGAAGTATCTCCACTGTGCCATCGATTGCAGTGTTATCCTGGCGCCCGAGTTTTAAGGATTGTGGTTTAGCCTCAAAATTGAACTCCATGTGCTCGTTGGATTTAAACAATATCTCACCTATCGAATTGGCAAAATTTAAAATGGCTCTTTTTGAACGAAAATTACAGGATAACTGCGCCATGAAACCACTTTTTTCGATAATCCATTTTTTCCCGTATTCGATGTTCGCAACATCGGCACCTCGAAAGCGGTAAATGGATTGCTTTGGATCTCCAACCCAAAAAAGAGAACCCTCGATATTGTCGCCCAAATGAGCTATGATATGCCACTGAACCGGGTCGGTGTCCTGGAACTCATCGACAAGAAGAGAAGCTATACCAGCGACGAGGTCTTCGACATAATTTCCATGAACAACTACATTTTGGGCTGCCATAAGAAGGTCGTCGAAATCGTGAATTCCGAGAGAACGAAGCTTGTTTTCAACGAAGGGTTCGAAATGTTCGTATAGTTTTGCAAAAGCGACGGTCGATTCGGCGTCGAGGTTGCTAAGCTCATCAATATTATCGATAATAAACGGATAAACTTCGGACATCGTTTCACTTATATGATCGCATAAAGCCCTCGCATGCTTCAGGTCGGATTCCGCCCATGATTTCATACTGCCTTTTCTGGACATTCCTCGCTTTTCACCATTAGCTCTTGTGAAGGCATTGATAAATGGAATAAAACCAAATGGGTTCTCTGGGTCTGGTAATGGAGCCTCGATATCTAGAAGAAAACTTGCGAGTTTATCTGTTCTATTGACTCTTTTGGCAAGCGCCATGACCTCGGCAATTTCTCGGGCGGCGATTTTTCTGGAATGCAAAATCCACTTCGCAGCAACCTTTAAAAAACCGACCCTCCATTGTGTTAATAGGTCTTGTTGACTCGAAGGGGTTGCCTTAATTTTATCGGATGTTTTCAGTCTATTAGAATATGCATTTGCAAGCAATGTCGGTGTATTGTTCCAACCAATCAGTCGCGATAAAGTTCTAGCTATTTCAATATCAAAACTCTCTTTTTGTGTAATATGCTTGCAAAATTCTGCCGCTATAGAATCGATTGTAACATAAGAAAATCGGGCTTCTTCGGCGGATAGATCGAGTTTCGATAGAAAAGGGTATCTTCGTGCAATTTTACTGCAGAAACTATGAATTGTGCCAATATTTGCCTCAGCCATTCGTATTGCAACCTCATGCCAAAACTCGTCACTCTCTTCAAAGGCTAGCTCTTCGCATTTTCGCGCAATCCTGGAGGCCATTTCCGCAGCAGCTTTACGGGTGTAAGTCATTGCTATTACAGACCGCAAGGCCTTTTCGGGGCTAAAGCCATTTTGTTTAGCCCTTTTAAGTAAAGCGATGAATCTTTCCGTTAAAACGAAGGTTTTACCGCTTCCCGCGCCTGCAATCATGCCCATTGGGGTGTCGATATCGACACCCTTAGATTGCTCATCGGTTAAGGTAAGCTTATCCTTTGTCATTTTCGCCGCCTCTGAAGGGGGGTCTGGAAATATCTTTATTACAAATATTGAAAAATTCACACCATTTGGGACATTCGCCGCCTGCGGGTTCCGGCGGGAAGTTACAATTATCGATATCGGCGATAAGCTTCTTGGTTAAAGCGGAATATTTATCGAGCAATGCTCGCCATTCGTCCATTGGAATGCTATTTTCATTCTTATCTCCGGGGTAATCTTCTCGCTCGAATCGAGCGCTTAAAGATGGTTTTAGTTTGGAGAAACCTATCCAATAATGTGCTCCGACAACATCGCCGTATTTCTCGGCCATCAAACAATATAGCGGTAATTGAATAGCATTCATTTCCAATATATCATTCAGTTTTGGTGAGCCGCCGGACTTGTAATCTATTATCCTCAGTCTTCCACGGCTGTCACAATCTATTCGATCAACCTTTCCATAGATAGGAATATTATTGAATTCGCCCTGGAGAGAGGTTTCGGTTGCGATTGGCACAAACTCATCGGATATTTTAACCAACGCTTCGATATAGCGCTTTAAGGCTAGGCATATTCTTCTTTTGAAGTCTTCGATACTAAAGTCCTGGTCTTTAATTTTTTGGTTGGATATGGCTTCAGAAACGAAGTCTTCAATAGAGTTTAAAGAGTTTTGATAATTCTCGGATGTAATAGCTATTTTTCTGTATGCTGCTTCGAAATCTGAAACTGTTTTCTGTATGCGCCACGGGATATCGTTTCCGTCGAAATAGCCCTCGATTCTCTTTTTCCACAACAATTCGAGAGCTTTATGAAAAACGGAGCCCTCAATCTTTCTTTCAATAGGTTCTTCTGGTTCCGGTGGTGTTTCTATCCCGAGTATCTTTGAAAAAAAGTAGTTGAGAGGGCATATATTGTAGCTATTCAGCCGCGTTACACTCAGGCCGTTGCGAGGCGAAGATTTTTCGCAAGAAAAACGCCTTCCTAAAACACCATCATAAATACTCGATTCAAACTTCTTTATATAATTAAAAACCCGTAATGAGTGAATCGCTCTATCTAGGCCTTTGACACCTTCGAGTTTGTGGGTGATTGTCCCAATTTCTGCCCGAGGCCGACATAGAAGTCTGCCAGCTTCGATTTGTTGGTTTTTTAAGGAAAAAGACCTTAAAAGCAAACTCGAAGCATGGGCGGCATTTTTTTTGAGGTATTTTTCTTTATTATCACCCAGAGCCCGCATAAAAGAAACTATTATCGGAGAGGGCGGAAGTGGTCTGTCTTCCTCTGAAAGCGAGTGCGTCATTATCGTTAAGTCGGTTTTTGCAACGACCGTTAGGATATTATAAAAACGCCTCAATAGCGAATTTTCAAGATTTATTCCGAGTCCGACCGCCTCGCTTGAGGTTAGAAAAAGATAATCGCTGTCATTTTTTGGGACATCACCTTGGATGCACCCTGGGATAATCGCGATTTTTGTGTCACATCGATAGATTTCGCTGAGAGGGCGAATGTGAACACCCTGTCCGTTAATGATTTCATCCTGCTCAGCTGGAATGAGTTTCACAAGAAGGTCACAGTGGCTTGAAAAATAGTCCTCGGGAGAATCTTTGAATCGTTCGATAAGATCTTCGATATTCTCAAAGGATTTGAATAGAATCGAGCTCTTAATATAAGAATCAGTTTGAAGTGCTTGCTCCATGATTCTATCGGAAATATCGAACTTTTTAAAAAACCTCCAAAGTATGTTCGAAAAAATATTACCAGTTATCTTTTTATAATAGAGTGCCGGGAAAAGAATATCCTTAACGCTCTCAAGCAACTCCAGAGCTTTTAAAGCCGCTTCTCTCTCATTTTCCTTTATATTCTCGGATTTCAAAAGAGGTAAATCTTGTATGCCCCTGAAACCATAAGCACAAAGCAATGTATCTATTTGCTCTATGTCTGTGTTTGCCAATAAAGGATTTTTAAAAAGGGAGAGAACACTTTTTCTCGAAATGTCTGATTCTATTGTGTCTCGAATCCTAAGAACGAGTTTTGAGATCATATTTGAAACGAAGGGAAAAGCACGCGGACCGATGAAAGGTATTCCCATGTCATCGAGGTCTCTGACAGTGTGCTCTGGATTGTCAGTAAAGATGGAGATAGATTCATAAGCGATACTGTTATCCAAATGAAGCGCTTTAACAGCCGAGCTTACAAGCTCGTTTTCTTGGAGGCCGTTTTTTGCCTCGAAAACCGTTAAGCGTGGCCATTGCCCTATGATAGATTTTGGCAGATTTTCTATGTATCCGTTTCGAGCGGCTATCGCAAGAACGATGTCCCGAGCGGGTATATCGACTTTTGTGTTTAGCAACGGTTTATGTATCACCTCGACGCCAAGTTCGGTCGCAATATCCTCCAGAAGCTTAACCGATGACATCAAAGACTTGTTTAGCTTTTTATCCTCGAAGGCGATATCGCTTGTAGGTAAATAAAAATCTACATCTGTATGACAAGCCATGGCAACCAATATTCTGGCATCCATGTGCCTAAGCTCATCAAACCAGATCGCGGATACTTTGTCTATGTGACCAAAAGAAAGTGAAGGCCCTTTTTTGCAAAGAAGATCTATTGCAGCAGATTCTCTTTCAGCCGAATCTGTGCAATCCATAGCTTTAAGCTCCTCGTTATAGCGCTGGAGAAGCTCGGCAAGTTGTTTTTGCCGTGCTCCATAGCGCCAAGACTTCTTGGCATATGCCTTATTAAAGCCGATATCTGTTGTGTAGCCTGCACGCCTCAGGGCGAGAAGCACCGAAGAAATATCGATAACTATACCCGCTATTCGAGCGGAGTCGCTTAGTTCGGGGTTGCTGGCAAGTATCCTTTTAACAAGGAAAACTTGATCGATAGAATCTAGTTCTTTAGGAAGATCGAGATACTTATCGAAATCGGAAATAAAGGATTTCGGTGTGAAAGTCCAATTCCCAAGTTTAGCTTTACCCGGTGGAAGAAGCCTTAGAACAGCATCTCTAATGGCCGAACTGTTGGGAAAAAGGAGAATTCCACCCTTCTCTTCGAAATCGAATCGATCTCGAATTATCCTTAACATCAGCCTATAGCCATGGATTTCATGAATTCTTCATTAGTCTTTGTTGTTAGCACTTTATTCTTAAGAAATTCCATAGCCTCTACCGGATTCATGTCAGCAAGTATCTTTCTTAAAAGCCATATTCTCTGCAGCGAAGTATTATCGAGAAGTAGTTCCTCTTTGCGCGTGCTCGAGCGATTAACATCCATAGCGGGGAATATTCTTCTGTCGGCAAGTCTGCGGTCGAATACGATTTCCATGTTGCCTGTGCCCTTGAATTCCTCAAAAATAACCTCGTCCATCTTGCTGCCGGTTTCAATGAGTGCCGTGCCGAGGATGGTAAGACTTCCGCCCTCTTCTATGTTTCTAGCGGCACCGAAGAACCTCTTGGGTTTTTGTAATGCCGAAGCATCGACACCACCCGTGAGTATTCTACCGGAGTGCGGCGCGACAGAGTTATATGCCCTTGCAAGCCTAGTAATAGAATCGAGGAGAATCACAACATCGCGTTTGTGCTCGACAAGCCGCTTTGCGCGTTCAATAACCATGTTCGCAATCTGAACATGCCTTTGGGGTGCTTCGTCAAAGGTGCTTGAAATCACTTCGGCATTCACCGAACGCTGCATGTCGGTTACTTCCTCAGGACGCTCATCTATAAGAAGCACTATGAGTTTGCATTCGGGGTGATTATGTGAAAGCGAATTGGCAATTTTTTGTAAAAGCACGGTCTTTCCGGCTTTTGGAGGGCTTGTAATAAGGCCTCTCTGTCCCTTGCCAATAGGAGTGAGAAGATCCATAATTCTCATCGAGGAATCTGAGGGGGAATTCTCGAGAATAAGGCTTTCATTAGGGTAAAGTGGTGTTAGGTTATCGAAGAGAATCTTGTGGCGTAGGGCCTCAGGGTTTTCATCGTTGATAGTTTCAACCTTTAAAAGCGCGAAAAAGCGCTCGGAGTCTTTAGGTGGGCGGATGTGTCCAGTTACAGCATCACCTGTTCGCAGGCGAAAGCGTTTGATCTGACTGGGCGAAACGTAAATGTCATCAGGGCCAGCGAGATAATTATAGTCAGGGCTACGAAGGAAGCCATAACCATCGGGAAGAACCTCTAATACGCCGCTTCCTGATATGTTCCCCTTAAAAGCTACTATCTTTTCAAGGTATCTAAAGATAATATCTTGCCTTCTGAGAGAGCTAGCGCTGTCGATATCAAACTCTTCAGCGAGCGAAACCAATTCGTCTATATGCTTTTTCTTAAGCTCTTCGAGATTGGCATTCACTGGTTTCCTAGGAATAGAGTGGGGTGTTTTTGTGGGCTCCGACCTCATTGCAACCTCTCTTTCAACGCGCTCACGAGCCTTATCTTGGGGTTTTGATTGATGAGCGAAGTTCTTCTTATGTATTGGTTCTGTCTGTTTTGTTTTTCTAGGGTCAGGTTTTCTTCTTTCGGGTTTGTCTTTTCTCTCTATATTCTTTTTAATCGGTTTTTCTTCGGCTTTTTTTATTTCGGGCGATTTTTTCTCTTTTGGCTTTTCGGGAGCTTCAGCACGGTGTGATGGCTCTTGGTTTTCGGGTGGCTTGTCTCTGAATAGGAATATTTCATACTCCATCGGAAGACCATCATGTAAGCCGCTTTTCTTCGGTTTCTTCTCTTTTGAGTCGATGGAATTTGCTTCTTTATTTTCCAATTCCATGTCTTTCTTTTTTGGCATTTCTACCTCTTTCTTATTATGATTGCTTTGATAAAATTCTACATATTGTCAGGTGCTACAATGCCAAGAAGGCTGAGGCCGAGGGCAAGGACCTCTTTTATTGAACGGCAAAGTGCAACACGCGCCATAGTTGTAATTGGATCGTCTCCAACTACACGGTGTTTAGCATAAAAAGGATGAAAAGTCTGCGCAAGTTCAATTAAGTAAAAGCATAAATGATGTGGCGCTAACTCGTCGACACACTTGGATAGAACAAAGGACCACTGAGCCAGTTTGCGCGCCAGGGCCAATTCTTCCGGTTGATTAAGAGAAGCGAGTTCTTTTCTTCCGAGATTGGAGGGATTATAGCCTTTAATCTTTGCATGTTCAAGAATACCGTTAATTCTAGCGTGAGCGTATTGGATATAATACACTGGATTCTCGTCCGATTCTTTTCGCGCAAGGTCGAGGTCGAAATCCAGATGAGCTTCCATGCGCCGTGCAATGAAGAAAAATCTCGCAACATCGACACCGACATCCTCGATTAACTCATTAAGAGTAACAATATTACCGGAACGCTTGGACATCTTTATCTTTTCGCCATTTTCGAGCAAATTGACCTGTTGGAGAACAAGAACATCGAAGCGACATTCGTGTTTGAGAGCTTTGATTGCGGCTTTAATTCTACCGATATGGCCATGATGATCCGGGCCCCAAATATCGTAAAGTCTATCGAATCCACGAAGCATCTTATTTCTGTGATAGGCTATATCGACGGCACCGTAGGTCAATTCACCATCGGACTTGATAAGAACAAAGGGTTTTTCATTTGGGTCTATCACGGGTGTATCGAACCATTCAGCGCCTTCATTTTTGAAGGTCAATCCCTCTGCTCTGAATTTATCGAGAGTATCGACCACAAAATTCGCATTCCTGAGTTCGGTTTCTCTGAAAAATTTATCGAATCTAACACCGAAGTTTTCCAAAGAGACTCGGATTTCGGAAATCATTCTCTCTAAAATCCAGTTTTTTAAAGTCTCTAAAAGGTCTTTGTTGCCGTTTGATTTAATTAGAAGAGCTACATTATCCGAAGTAAAAGAGGTTAAATCCGATTTTTCGATTATTTCTAAGAGATTTTCCAGTATCTTCGGTTCTTTGTCTGCGAACAGGACGGCCTCGTTAGCGAGATAATCGCCTCTATAGCTGTCTTTTCCAAATTCTACGGAATAACCGCGTTGTTCTATTATCCTGAGAATAAAGGAAATAGTGAGCTCGCGTATTTGATTTCCAGCATCATTCAGATAATACTCACCCTGCACGTCATGACCGACATAGCGGAGAATATTAACTATCGAGCTTCCCACTGCAGCAGCGCGCGCACTCACAACATTAAGAGGGCCGGTTGGATTAGCGGATACGAATTCGATTTGAATTCGCTCTCCGCAGTTGTCGGGTTTTCCAAAATCACGGGGTTTGTCGATTATTCTCGCAAGCATGTCCCTGAGAAAATCCAACGAATAATCGAAATTTAAAAATCCTACTCCCGCTTGTTGAACCTTGCTAAAAGAAGAGGGAAGAATAATATTTTTTACAATGTCATATCCAATGTCTTTTGGAGATCGCCTAAGTTCTCGAGCAAGCTGGAAGGGTAGATTTGTTGAAAGATCGCCGAATTCCATGTTGTCAGGAATGGTTAATTCAGGCATAACTTCTATATGCCACATATCCATTATGGTTTTCTTCAAAGCTTCGATTAGCTCTACATTAGCTTTATACAGCATCCTCTTCCCCTTCAACCTCGATACCGATAGTCTCGGAGGGCGCATCAGCCCAATAATCTTCGAGGGAATAAAAATCCCTTTTGTCCGGTAAGAAAAGATGCACTACAATATCGAACATATCGATAATAGCCCACGATTCACTCGTCAGACCCTCAACTCGAATAGGGCCGATATTGGCTGATTTAATTTCACTGACCAAGTCTCCGCCTAAAATCTTGAGGTGTCTTTTGCTTTGAACGCTAGCAATGATGAACCAATCCGCTATCTCTGTGAGGCCCCTAAGGTCTAGGATGCGGACATCACGCCCCATCTTTTCAACGATTGTCTCCGCGAGTGCTAACACTATCTCGCGTGTTGTGGGTTGTTCAATTTCTGTCATGTTTTATATTTTCCCTTCAGTTTTTTTATAATTGTAAGGTAGTCGAGCCCGACTACAATAGTCGCATCGACCATAAGCTCGTATCGCTGCAGGATAATTCTATCGTCCGGCAATCCTGTAAGATAGGCCAGCGACTCAGCCACTGTGGCATTTCCAACCCTATCCACTATCAAACTCGAAGGATACAAATAGCCGCTTTCCTGTTTTATATCTACAACATCGACACCCATTTCACGAAGCAGTTCGGCAATTTTGAGAACGTCTTGCCCTTTTCCACAACCGCCAAAGAGTTCGACCTTGATAGCGCCTTTATCAGGAATTCGACGCGAAAAAGGCTCTTCTTTTTCGGGGATTAAGTATTTACCCACAATAAAAAATCCAACGAATGTTAAAACAATAATAACCGCCCAGTCGAATACCTTTAATGTCTTCTTTAAGCGTTGATTTTCAGAATGAATTTTATTCTGTTGGGTTTTAGCCATATTGGGTGGGTTATAATCCTAAAGGTCTATGCCATGGGTCGGCAAGAAAATCTTCCCCTGAAATAGTCTGTGGCGATATTTTTAAATTGAGTCTAAAAAAAGTGTTATCGTTAGGTCTCCAGTCCAATCTAAAAGCAGGAGTCAATTCTGTGTGCTTAGAACCATTAAAGCTGACGCTTGCAATATCGAGATAAACGGAGGTCTTAAGTCTCGAACTAAACGCGTAATCAATTCCATGTGTGTAGCTCAACACAGAACCACTCGATCTACTGTTAGAGCTATAGCCAAAGCTAAGCCTGCTGTTTTGCACGAGTCGATTCCGCGCGAAAAGCGAGGCATGACCGCTTTTTGTAAGCGCACAGTTTTCATCGAAGTATTTATTCGATGGGATAATTTCACTTTTTTCAGTCTGCGAATAATATAGGCTATCCTTTTCGGCGCTTAATGCCGAGAAAGCGATTAGAAAAAAAATACAAATCTTCAAAAATGACAATTTCATCGTCCTGAGGGTATCAGATTGGTGGGAATCCGTTTACTAATATATATTTATGTTAAAAACTAATGTCAAGGAAAAAATTTACTATTAATCAATGATTATAATAAACTATCTTATTTCGTGGTTCCAAAATCCTCTTGGATTTAAGCTGGATGAAACGAGATAATTGCTCTGCTAAAATAGTGTTTACTTCACTATGGGGATTATAATTCCCTTTTCAGGGTGAGCAAAATATCTCCCTCCGTCAAAGTCGAGTTGCACCTGAACATTCGCGCCAGTATTACCCTTAATAGCTTTGGCAATGCGCACGGCCTCCTCCTTTTCGTCGCCGGGTATAACCGGTTTATAGAGACGGACATAAATGGGGAAATGGTTGTCGATTGAATAGCCATTTTGCGAAAGTGAATCGAGAACGAATTCAAGCTCGGGTATTTTTATATTGCTCGAGTAATCTATAATAACCTTAGCTGGTTCCGGTTGGCATCGTGGAGTAAAAAATATTAACAAGATGCCCAGAAGAACCCCAGTAGCAATAGCTTCAAGGAATGGGATTCTCTTTTTAAAGCTATGGCGCATTCTATCTTCAATTGTCATCGATGCTCCTGTTTAAATATAATATGCCAGCATCGGAAGGAATCGGCAAAACAAATATGTCTTCGGGAAGCTTATTGTTCAAGGTTTCCTTTTCAATCTTTATCATTATTTTTTCATTTCGGGTGGGATTTGTGATCGTGATCATCCTTGGCCGGATTATACCATTGCTATCGACAAACTGGAAATAACCGATATCTAAAATCGCTAATCCGTTTTTCGAGAATATTTGAATACTTGTGGGAACCCATGCCGACGGAAGTATTTCGATCCTCCTAAGTTCCATTTCTCTCTCGAATACCATTTCTATAGTCTGTGATTCGGTGCTAAAATCTATCAGGTCTCCAGGCTCTTCAGATAAACCTACCCGTGCTATTAAGGCTTTTACCAGATCCGAGGTCCCAATATCTAATCCAAGAACAGGATTAATGCCGGCATCTTCTTTTATAATATAAAGAGAATCCTTTGATGGCAAAAATAACGCCATCGAATCGCCAATCGAAACGGCGACAGCTGGCACAGACCCAACAAAACCGCGAATATTGGCCCTGAAGCTGTCGGGTGCGGAGTAGAAAAAATCAGCAGAGAAAGAGTTCTTAAATGTGTCTGTCTCTATTTTAATAGAAATCCTACCCGAAACCCGCTGGAGAAGAGAATCCCTCAAATTAAGCGTATCGATAAGGGCTTTTGAGTCTATTGAAACTTTCTTGAAATCCGTAACCAATTGTGGCCCAGCACAGGAAACGAAAAATGCAAGAAGAAGGATAAATAAAGCTATCGAACGAGCGATAAGCTCCTCCCTCCTATTATTCTGCCCCGAGGATTGCGGGTGATAGCCAGATACATTCCAGATGGGAATTCCAGGCCTTCAGATGTTCGAGCATTCCAAATAGAACCATCGCCGGCGTGAGTCGATACAAGTCTTCCGGCAAGGTCGTATATCTCGATAGGTCCGGGAGCAGTGATCTTACATGAAGAATTGAAAGGATTCGGTTCCACGCGAATCGTCTCCATTGAAACGGGTTTTTGGGCCTCGTCGATAGAGGTCCACTCGAGAAGGTAAAAGAGAATTTCATCCCAATAGGCTTCTCTAGCTTCAGAGCTATCGACAGCGCCGAGGTAGAAAGTGCTGATTATCCTAGCAGATGAACCTATTCCGTTGAACACGCCCCTGATAGGGCTTATAGTTGGCGCAGGGCCATCGTGTGAAACCGCAATAGCATCGCCATCTGTTACAAGAAGTTCATCAACAAAATGGTCGGCTTCGGTGCGGAAGGCGTAATCGAGAGTGTCGCCTACTACCAACGGATGAAAATTTCGGTAAAGGACAATTTTTTCAATATTACCTGTTGATGCCGAGAATCCCTCTGCTCCAAAATTGGCTCCAAACAAGGCCATAAACTCCTGTGCGACAGGGCTTCCGGTCGAATAGTCACGAGCATTGTCAGTGCCTTCCCAGTAAATGCTTCCGCCACCCCCGACAAAATTTATCATGGCTTGAATTGAGGCATCGTCGGGCATGGTGTTTGTGCCAAGCCGGTTTCCAGTGACGAAGGCTATTGCGTTAATAGCAGAAAGGTCGATTGACGAAATATCCGGATCTTGAGTTGTGATGCCAGCATCGATGTGGCCGGGGATTCGGTTAAACAACCACTCGGCCGGCCCTAGACCCCACGGCATGAGTGTGTCGCAATTATCCCAGTCGATAACGAGCAAATCGTGATCGATTGCCCCTCCATAGTCGAGTTCGAAGTCAATTATCGTATCACCGAAGAAAACCATTGGGAATGTAGAATCAGGGTCGTATCCCGAATGAGTGGCAATGAGTTTATACATCCCGGGTATAAGCCCTGTAAATTCGTAGAAGCCGAGAACATCGGTAGTGTCGTATGACACCGAGGAATCACCCATTATTGAAGAAAGGAACAAGATGCTACCTGTATAGTCCGAAGCGCCAACTAAAGAAACATTGCCGCTGATACTGTTTCCTCCCCCACCACCTGTTGTGTCTTCTGTTAATACTAGCATGATCATAGTATCGCGAGTCATAACTACTGTGGCGCCTGCGTTAAAATAATCGTCTCTGCTAGCAATTATGGTATAGGTATCTGACACAAGTGAGTCGAATATAGTCTGTCCCATGTCATCTGTCATTTGGGAGATAATGAGTTCAACGATTTCTATCTTAGTCAGTGCCAGTGAGGTTGGTGGAGGGAACCCTGTAAGCATTGTTTGCACTGTTAAAGTGAGCAGAGAATCGGTCGATCCGCCCCCGCCGCCAACATAAAACTGTATTGTGTCAGTAGTTATATTTGGCGTGAGGGCCTTGTCTTGAACCTGTGCGATGGCGGTTACCCATGTGCCAGCAGCAAATGGGAGTAGTGTGTTATAAGTCACTCTAATTCCATCTACTATAGGCGTGCGTGTAGTGATAAAGCCGATATCGAGGGTGTCAATCCATAGATGAATATTAAACATCGAGGTGTCGAGCCCTGCTTCATCTGTGGCATCGAAGTAGATCATAGTAAGACTGGTATCTACCGTGTCGCCATCGGCTGGGAACCAATTAGAAATAATAGGCGGGATAGTGTCCGGCTCGGGAGGTTCTACATCCTGAACGAGCTTAAAGAAGGCAAAATTTCCAACCGGAATTATCAGGCTATCGATGGTGTGCATTTCTTCCCATACGATGGAGGTATCCAGCGTCATGCCATAGCCTATATACATCTGTCTAATCGAGTCCGATGGCACCCATGTAGGAAGCCACGTGGCCTTGATGTTGGGGGCAGTGTAGTTACTAAACTCGGCCTGCCATATATGTTCTGGTTCTGTGTCGGAGCGAAGGTCCTTGCTGAGGCTAAGCATTCCCCCGCCGGTAGGCATAAAAGAAGCACCGAAGCTCATAAAAGGAGGAATGGCCATACCATCTACTCCAAAATCAAAACCATCGGTTGCTCCCGGTTGAACACCTAATGTGCACGATGCCCAATCTGTTGGCGTGTCTTCGAAAGTTATAGGTATCCAGAAACTATACCCGAAGGCTATTCCACTTAATAAAAAAGCGAGTGAAAGAAGTTTTATTGCTTTCATGCTACCTCCAGTTTATACTTAATATTACAGTATAATACCCTCTTATATAACTGTCAAGGGCTAGAATGAAGTTAAGAATATTATCGATACTTGTAAGATAAATAAAATACCCAATAAAAAAGCCACGCGAAAGGAATCACGTGGCTCAATAATTAGATATTCAATTTCTAATCAAGCAAATGAACGACCATGCCGCTACGAAGTTTTGGCTCGAACCACGTGCTTTTTGGAGGCATAATTTTACTGGCATCAGCAATAGCTATAAGCTGATCTATGCCGGTCGGGAACATCGCGAATGCGACAGCCCACTTTTTGGAATCGATGAGTTTTTCAAGTTCGCCCAGACCGCGGATTCCACCAATAAAACCAACACGCTCATCGGTTCTTGGATCGCCTATATTTAAAGTAGGGGCAAGTAAATTTTCTTGAAGAATGGCCACGTCGAGGGACTTAACCGGGTCAGAGGCATCAAAGGAACCCTCTTTTGCCGTGAGCTTATACCAGATACCATCGAGAAACATGCCGAATTTATGTAATGCTTTTGGTCTGTAGGCCTTTGCACCCATCTTTTCAATTTCAAAATTCTCGGTAACCTTTCCAATAAAATCCTCTTTACTCAGACCAACGAGGTCTTTAACCACGCGGTTATAATCGAGAATCTTCATTTGATTGTCCGGAAAGATCACAGAAAGGAAAAAGTTATATTCCTCTTCGCCTGTGTGATTTTGATTTTGCGCTTTGCGTTCTGCGCAAACACGGCTTGCGCTTGCACTACGATGATGGCCGTCCGCAACATAGATGTATTCGATTTTCTTAAATTCGTTTCGTATAGTAGTTTCAACTGAAGGATCATCGATAACCCAAAGTGTGTGGCGTATGCCATCCTCGGCAACGAAATCCACGGTCGCCTTTTTCTTGATGAATTCGGCGATAGTTCTATCTATTTCATCACAGTGCCTGTAGGTTAAGAATACAGGTCCGGACTGGGCATTCTGGGTCGATATGTGCTTTGTTCTATCGTCCTCTTTTTTCTTGCGGGTGAGCTCGTGTTTCTTGATAATGTCTTTATCGTATTCCTCGACACTAGCAAGGGCAACAAGGCCTACTTGAGTGTGGTCGCACATAATCTGGCGATATATGTAGTATCTCGGTTGGGAATCTTGGCACATATAGCCAGCATTGATGAGTCTCTTGAGGTTTATTGAACCTTGTTTATAAACCTCATCGGAATAAAGGTCTGTGTTTTCCGGTAGGTCTATCTCCGGTTTAACAACATGTAAATAGCTAAGGGGATTGTCCTTTGCGACGGCGCGAGCCTCCTCGCTAGATAGAACATCATAAGGCAAGCTGGCAATGTTTTGCGCATATTCTGGTTTGGGACGAAATCCTTTAAAAGGTCTGACATCTATCATCTTCTATCCTTTCTTTGAAAATGCAAAAGTCATAAGAAGCAAGATTACTTATTCCCTATCGAAATGTCCAGCGCTTTTTTTCCCTATTCGCAAGACCTCATTATTCGCGCATATCGGCGCGAAAAAAATTGCTATTTTATTCGCAATCAGAAAAATGGTTTCATTCGGCGATTAGTTTCACCGTCACGGGAAAGTGTAAAAAGAGACTATCTCATTAAGGTCTTTTTAATTATACTTATCGATGAGTTTTATAAATCATGTTAAGAGGAATGAAATTTGTCGAATACTAAAAGTAAAATAACTCTAATTGCGCTTACAATCCTGATTGTTTCAGTTCCATCTATGATTGCATGCGGGTTCATCCCGTTTGCTTATAGGTTCTGGCTATTTTCGTTTATTGCGGTGTTTTTGGTGCTCATATGCTTTACTCAAGGGATAGGAATAAAAAAGCTTGGTCTTCGTTTTGATAATCTAAGGCAATCCTTAATATGGAATACTATTGCTTTACTTCTTGTGCTAGCTTTTATTTTTGCAATATTTGCAGAAAATATTTTTCAACGGCAGGAAAAGGAGTTTTTTAACCATTTCTATTTGATATATGTATTGCTGATTGTTCCCGTGCAGGAATTCATTTTTCGAGGATTCGTTTTTGCTGAGTTGGATAAAGCCGGCATTAAAGGGCAGGCCGCACAGATTATAATTTCAGCAATTTTGTTCTCCTATGTTCATATAATTTACCGGAATCCCATTTTTTTAGTGGCCACTTTTCTTCTCGGTATAATATGGGGAATAACCTATAACCGACACCCGAATATAATTGGAACTATGGCGTCTCATGCGATTATTGGTATAATATCTTTTTATCTTGGGATTGTTTAAAACAAATTAGGACTAGTTAGGACTAGTAATGATAGTATTCGAAATTGACGGCGAATTTATTGAGTTATTCAAACTGCTCAAGGCCGAAGGCCTTTGCGAGAATGGTGCCCAGGCGAAAGCGGCGGTCAGTTCTGGTGAAGTTCTGGTTGGGGGCCAGGTCGAAACCCGTAAAAGACATAAGCTTCGTCCCGGGGTAATCGTCGAATATGCGGGGGAAACGATAAAAATTTCAAAAAAAATCGAATAAATCCCATAGGTTAGTTTATAGCCTTATCGAGAAGACAATAAATTTACTCGAAAGGGGAAAATTGTGGTAAACGGAACTGACTTACTGGGTGCAGGGCTTGGAGCAGGGCTAATAGTGCTTATCGTAGCATTGGTTTTGATTGAATTAGTGCTAAAGGGTATTGCGCTTTGGAAATCAGCCAGAATCGGTCAAACCGGCTGGTTTGTTTGCTTATTGATATTTAATACTGCCGGTTTATTGCCTTTGATTTATCTTCTAGCGGTTGCTAAACCAATTGAAAAAAGGCTCTCGCGAGAATAACCCTTTCGCGGATAAAAAGGCCTCCGAATTTTCGGAGGCCTTTTTAAACAGGTTTGTCTGGGTTATTCTTTAACGCCTTTATCGCCGAAGAAGACTCCCAGTTCGAAGAAAATGCCGCCCATTTCCGAAGGCTCGAAGGTTTTTTCAACAGTATCTCCGTCGGCTTCGATAAACCAGAATTTGCCTTCATCGCCTGCAAAAGGCATATGGTAACCAGTTGTAAGCTCGACTCCAACCGGTCCTAAGTCATAGGCTGCTGAAACCTGCGGGCGAATGAAGCCATAAAACGACATCTCTCCGTCATTGTCACCATTGTCGTCGTTGATGAATGTAATGATGGAGCCTCCGCCCACGGCGAGGCCGCCGGATAAATCTAGAGGCCCAAAGGTTGCATAAACTTCAGGTAGAACCGCAAGACGAGCATCGCCAAACCCGACACCGGATTCATCTTCGCTCATCACATCTTCGGAAGGCTCGCCTTTGGCATCAAAATAGCCCCCGGAGAGAATTCCACCGATTCTAAGGAAACGGTTAAGGACTCCCCATCCATGAATATCGAGGACGAGTTCATTTGTTGAGGAAAGTTCCTCATCTGGTATCATTGCTTCGTATGTTTCTTTCGCCGCTGTAGCATCGTTGAGCTGGTATCCAAAACTTATACTTGCTCCACCGCCCTTGTCTGCGAAAGCAACATGTGCGAGAAAAATCATTCCCATAATAATGAGAGTTTTCTTCATTTCGTCCCCTTTCTTTGAAGCTACAAGCTAATTGCCTATCTTTACAAACTTATTATATGGCTATTTTTATGCAAGTTTTTTTAAAAAATAATACTCTTTAAAAATAGGTTGTTAACATTAGTGAAAGAATAATCGATGGTTTCGTCCTTTATGATTATATATTGGAAAAGGGATTTTTTTGTGATTTAACTTATGGCATCTTTAAGGCGAAAGCTTTTGTTTACTGTGTTTTTAATCTAATACAATATCATCGAACTTCAGACTTTTCTAAAAGATACTTTTATTGTTTGTTTTTCTAAATCCAAATTCCCCTTGACTTTTATTGTAGTGGAAATTAAATTCGTTTATTAAAATTCGAAGTATGCTGACATAAGCGCGTAGTGAATTTCGCGTTTTGGTTATTGTTAGGATTTTGTTAAAGTCAAAGGAGCTGATATGACATTAAGGGGAGATTTTTTCTTATTCTCCGTTTTCCTGCTCTTAATCTTCGCTGCGTTGACAGCGAGTTCTACGCCTCCGGTTCCGGTTATGTTTGCACCGGCCGAAAGCGTTATTACTACATGCGAGGACGAAGAGGTTCACATCGACCTCACGAGCGGTAGCGATATCGACATTTCGACAATTGTCTTTTGGGTGAATAGCGATAGTTTTACCCTGGACGACGACGAGCTTCAACTCGTTAGCGACACGCTTTATTTCAGACCTAGCGGTTTCTATACTTATCAAACCGGTAATATAACCGTTTGCCTCGATAGCATTAGCGATACTATCGGTGTTTGGTCGGATGAGTATTGTTGGGATTTCTTTGTCGATCTCGAACCTCCGATTATGAGCAATGCTTCACCGATGAGTCCCCCCTCGATATCGGCCTTCAATTTCGACATCGAGATGGATATTGCCGACTTATTGCTTCCGGTAGATTCGACAACAATAGTTGTGCAAATTATTGCCGGCGACGAGACGACTATGGTCGATTACGACGAAAGCTATGTCGAATGGAATAATCCGACCCTTAGCTTTGATGCTCAAAGAACCGGCGCGATCTTCGAGGATGGCCAACAGGTAACTGTCCGCCTTATTGTGCGCGACCTTCCGCCTGTCACATCCGACTGTGCTGGCAATCTTCTCGACACATCGTTCACATTTACTCTTGCGGAAACGCCGTGTGATCGGTCACCAAATCCTATAACGCCTGGATTGCAAGACAATGTTAATGATGAGGTAATCTTTCAGTTTCCGAATATGCGCAAGGCCAATTCGGAGATACATGTCTTCATTTACGATCTTAAAAATAATCAAGTTGCAGACATCGATCAGCCAATCTCAGGCGAATGGCGCTGGGATGGTTTGGACACCGCTGGTGAACAACTCGGTCAAGGGACTTATATTTACTTGATCAAAGTGGACGATGAAACGCAATGTTCTGGAACCATTAATATCGCCCGATAGGAGGGAAAATGAGAATTAATAGGTATCTTATTGTAGCGATAGTTTTAGCAATGATGGTTTCTCCGCTCATTGCGCAAGTCGATCAGCTTGGCGCACGTCCATTGGGCGCGGGCGGTGCATATACAGCTATGTCGGCCGATGCTAACTCTTCAGTCTGGAACCCGGCCTCGATGGAGTCTTTCCGCAATCTTGCTTTTACTGCGAGTTTTGCGAGGCTCTATTTAGGTGTCGAAAATGATGGTCTGAACGAGGGCTTTGCTAGCTTGGTCAATCATCTCGGTTTATATGGTCAGTATGGTAGTTACGGCATTTCATTTGCCCAATACTTCTCTGATGTCTATAGCCAGATGCAGGTGACTTTGGGTTACGGCAAAAGGCTTTATGGCACTGTTGACGGAAATCAATTTTCTGTCGGAGCCAATTTAAAGCTGCTTCGCAGCGGTTTTAATGATGCTAATTTTTATAATTTCGATCCAACCGATGAGGTGTTCAGTTCGAGCTACAACAGCATGTCATATTCGGCAGATGCCGGTTTGTTTTTCCGTCCGGCTAATTGGATAAGTGTTGGCGCGGTCGTTCAAGACCTTCTTCAGCCGGATGTTTCGATTTCCGGTTCAGGAGAGGATGCCGACAAGCTTCCTATGAAGGTTCGTGGTGGGCTGGCCTTTCATTATAAAGGCTTCCATCCGACCGTCGATATCGAGTATGCGATGCGAGAAATAAATGGCGAATCGGACATGAAAATCCATGCTGGTATCGAGAAATGGTTCGGTAAGACCTTCGCCGTTCGCGCCGGCCTTAATCGAGATGAAGCGGCTCTCGGGCTTTCCTATATGCATTTTGGCGAGCGCCTTGGATGGGGAATCGATTATGCAGTTCTCTATCCCGCACTTAACGAGATGGCCTCGGATTTCTTAACCACACATCGAGTTGCGGTTAATCTAACACTGGACCCTCCACCAGAACCGATACGCGACCTCGAGTTGTCCGGTGAAGTTGTGGAGATTACGCCCAAGAGAGGCCTTATTGGCGGCGAGGTTGAGATTCGCACTATTATAGAAAACCGTGGCGAGATCGATGAAAATGGAGTTCGGGTAGCTGTTTATTACCAGAATCAACTGGACGAATGGAACCTCGCTGTCCCGGTCGAAAAATACGACTTCGGCGTGGCCGAAAGGGTTGCTCTTTCCTGGAAATGGACGCCTCCCGCCAAAGGACATTACACGATCTTCGTTAATATCGATGATAAGGGTGATAGGATCCCGGATATTCGCGGAAGGGTTCCTGAAGATGATGAAAGCAACAACACAGGCATGGGCGAATTCGATGTGTTCCTCACTCCTGAGGGCAACATCAAACCGCGCGATGAGCAGCTCAAGGTTAGTAAGCTTACGCTTTATCAAGAGGAAGAGCCACTTATTCCTGTGGTTTTCTATGGGAAGGAATCTGCGGATGTTGCTCAGCGCTATGATGGCATGCTTGCGACCGTGGCCGAACGACTCAAGACGAATCCCGATGTTTTAATTTATCTTCGCGGTTATTATGATGAGCTTTCCGAGCCTGGAGATAATAAAGAAAGCTTGGCAATTTCGAGAGCTCGTGGGGTTGAAACAAAGCTTAAGGCTATGGGTGCACCTGCGGCTCAGGTTAAAGTGATCGATAGCGGTTATTTCATGGGAAAATCTCGTGCCGGCAATCTTAGCAGCCAATGGATTGCACAGGATAAGAAACTCATGTCTGCGGAAAACCGCAGAGTGGAGCTTTCTGCATGGTTCCCGCAGGGCGTCGATTTCTTGGCCGAAGTTTCCTTAAACGGAAGCAGCCTCGGCACCGATGGCATCACTGCGCTCGGTGGGCAGATGACTGCGATTCAAAATATCCTGAACCGCAATCCAGAGGCCATTATTCTTGTCGAGAGCTTCTATAATTCAGAGGATGAAGCCTCTGCCGACCAAGGCTTTAAAAAAGCTATGGAGATTGGCAGGTATATCCGCGGGCAACTCGGAGAAGACCTCGGAGAACGCATTAAGATACATACTTCCTTTGAACCTGAAGCCGAAGTTGAAAAAATCCTCGTTTTCCCGAATTCAGAGGGTGTAATCTGGCGTCCGAAGGTCGGGGACAGAGTGTTCACCGATTATCAGGTAGAAGGCACAGAGGAAAACCTTGTTGAGATAGATGCCGCAGTGGATGCTGGCGTGGATAGCTTCGGTGTGGTTATCGTTAACGAAAAAGGCGATGTAATCCGCACGCTTGCCTATGGCAAGGGGGAAATTCCATCTGGTCTTGCATGGGATTGGCGCGATAACTCCGGCGAGCTTCTGGATTTCGACAATAAATATTTTGCAAAGCTCGACATTCGCGATAATATGGGAGAGACTTTCCTCACATATTCCGACACAATGGAGATTCAAGTGACACACCAGGCTAAACGCATCGAGAGCCTTGTTATTGTTCTCTTCCGTTTCGATGAGGATGTCCCCGAATCCAAGTTCCTCGAAACCCGTGTTGAATATGTTGCACGTCGATTTATCGAGAGAGCGGATAAAAAGAACACCAGCGTTATGGCGCTAGTTACTGGCCATGCAGACTCTATTGGCCCTGAGTATGATAATATTGCACTTTCCAAGAAGCGGTCTGAGAGAGAGTTGAACACTCTGAAGAATTACATGATGTATCAACTCGATTTCGATACCAAAGACCAACTCGATAAATGGCTTTCGGACAGGCATGTTACGCTCGAGGCTAAAGGCTTTGGCGAATCAAAGCCCTATGAGATACTTCGCTGGACAGGTGAGACGGTCGAACGTGTTCTTCTTGGGGATAATGCTTATCCCGAGGGTAGAACAGTTAACCGCAGGGTTCTTTTGGAAGTGGAAAGCAGAAGAATCACCGAATAGGAATCAAATATAATAATTAGAGGGCGGCTTTTTTAGCCGCCTTTTTTTATTTTATAGCCAATAGTATAAAAAATATAGGTTTTGTATTGAATTTACATTATGTATATTAGTGAGTACTTTAAATATGCTACTTGGAGGTTGCAATGTTTAGGATAGTTGTTGTGGCTGTTTTATTTTTCTTGTTTTTCATCCCCGTGCTTTTTGCCAACACGACATATGTCTTTGGTGGGGAGATCGCTAGCGGGATTTGGATTAAGGAATTTTCTCCTTATAAAATTCTAGATTCAATAAGGTTATCGAATGGAAACGGCCTTTATATAGAACATGGTTGCGAGCTTTTATTTGAAGATAATGCAGCTTTTATTATTTCTTCAGGTTCAAAATTGATTGCCGGAATTTCGAGATGTCCCGGAGATCCCACTGATTCGGTGTGGTTTAAATATGCGGGGGATGAGGATGATACTCTCGTCGGTTGGGATGGTCTCCGCTTTCAAGACGCTGCTAAATGCACACTCAGAAATTCCCACATTTCGGGTGTTGTTATTCGTGAGCCAGCCGGATATGGTGCTATCGTTAATAACAATTCAGAGCTAATTATAGAAAATTGTTTAATTCAAGATAACATAGGTGGAGGTTCAGGTGGAGGAGGGGTTTATCTCGAATCTACACGACCATCGTGTATTCGTGATTGCGATATTTTGAACAATAAATCTTTTGGGCATGGTGGTGGATTATACGTCAGTGGCACAGATGTTGTCTGTATCGATGGTAATTTTATTGACAACAATGAATTGCTTGACGGTTCTAAAGATGGCGGAGGGGCTTATATAAGCGGTTCAGTGTTGTTTAGCGATAATACTGTTACATGGAATAAGTCATTTCATGATGGTGGGGGTTTGTTTCTTAATAATTTTAGTGGAAATGTTATAAGGCCAATTCTTCACTTTAATCTCGCTTATCGTCGAGGAGGAGCACTTGCTATTGCGGGTGGCGAAGCGGAGATTATTCAAGCTGATATTTGCTATAATTATTCTCTAAGTCTCGAAGGCGCTGGAGTTTATACTCTTAATAACGGTGTTGCTACTTTTATAAATTCGATTATTGCTCATAATGATGGCGGTGGATTATGGTGCACTTCAACATTGATGGATGATTGTATTAAGGTTATCAATTCGACGATTGCAAATAATTATTCCGGCCCGGGAATACATATTGGATTCACATACGGGGGTGCTGACCTACTTCTTTTTAACTCGGTTGTTGCATACAACTCCCGGAGCTACGCCGCATGTGAGCAAATACTTCTCGAATCCACCTCGAATCTTTGGGTTGATCATTCGTTTGTCAATGACTTATCCGCTGTATGTAATAATGGTTCGGGTTCCATAAATATGATATATCCGGATCACTTCATTTTCGGTTCACCGAACTTTGTTGATACAACCGAATGCAACCTAGGATTCACCCCCGGTTGCGAGTCGGGGCTTTCCCCGTTAATAGATGCTGGCGCTCCCTACACAATATACAACAGGGACACAGTTTGGGCGCCTTTAGATGATTATATCGGGAATGTTCGCTATATGGATTTCGCCTACGATCTAGGAGCAATTGAAAACAGTTGCCTTGGGATGCTCGAAAGGGGAGATTTACCTGAATCAAATTCTCTTATATCAGCGAGACCTAATCCGTTCAATTCAACTTTGGCAATAGAGTTTCAAGTTGCAAGAGAATCGGAAGTTTCAATAGATATATTCGATGTGTCAGGGAGAAAGGTCGAGACGATTTTTTGCGGCAGACTGACTCGAGGATATCATATCGAGAAATGGCAATCGAACGAACTATCGTCGGGTGTCTATAATATAAAACTCGTTATTGGTGGCGAGATATTCCATGCCAGAGCGACTTTACTCAAGTAGGGTTGAACTATTTAGAACGGTTTTCCCGTTCCTCATAGAAATTTTGAACATCTCCTCGGAAGCTTTTGCAGACGATTTCTACATGTCTGAGATATGGTTCTTTTTTTACTATCGGTGCGAAAAGTGAACCATCGACAATATATAGTCGATTTGTTATTGGTTCGGAAAAAACGTAGGATATTATCGGTCCTCCCATGGTTTTAACAGGATTCTCCCAAAGAGCGCGTATTTGCACTGCAGGTCGTCCTCCAATATAGACGCCCATCGATTCCGGCTCCATCTCTAAAGAAACGATATCTCCTTCGTAATAAATAGCGCAAAGGCTATCGCGGACTGACATCCAGCGATCGATTGAGAAATCCAACGAGGAATCAAGGGCTGTCCACCAGACGAATACCCATCGCTCGGGTTCGAGTGTTCTTAACCATATGAACCTTTTATCTGGGGTTCCTTTTTCCCAGGTCCAGAATCGAGGGACTCGGATTGCATAGCCATATTCTGAAGCGATGGAATCCTCGAGGGAGATTTGTTCGCTTTCGCCAAAGACCTTTCCAAAAAGCCAATAGGATATTCTGTCGTTGACTGAATTATTAAGCAATCTAAATAAATCATCGCCACCCAGAAACAATCTCGATTCAAGGTCTTTTTCTGTAGGTGCGGTAATTATTATTGTGAGCTGACCCGAAGCCCAGAGGTCTTTTTTTGCAATAATCCAATCGGAACCCGAAAGAACCATTTTCTTTGCATCTTCGGAAAGCGCCTCGCGAATGAACCTGCCCGCTGGCCCAGGAGATTCAAGGCTTGCAGCAATAATTGATGTTCGTGCATGAGTTAGCTTTTCGAATGTCGTTTCATCGACATATTCTAATTTAAATATCGTTTCATTTCTTGGGGTTACAATTGGGATTTCGACAGCCGAGGATAAAAGTGGGGAGATATTCCCAAGCTCCTCGGCATCGACGAGGGTGTATATTTTATTATAAGAACCGACGGCCTCTTTTTTAACATCACAAGCCAATGTGAATAGAATAAAAAACATACAAAATATTATAGCCTTGGATTTCATTATAATTCCCTGCTTACATTGGGTAAAAGCGTTCTAGAGAGCGATTCGATAGCTCTATTAAAAATCCTTCTATGGCTCGAAAAGACCAAACGAGGTGCAGAGTCTATATTAAACCATTTGGCATCGGCAATGTCGTCATTTGCCGAGGGTATGCCGTCAGTGGTGACCAAAAAACCGGCTACCATTACATTAGTATAAGTATTGCTTTTTTGACCCTCGGTCCCGAGATGGGAGATAATGTTGCCACGAAGACCTGTTTCTTCGAGGAGTTCACGCAATGCTCCCTCTGAGGGTGTTTCATCTATCTCGACGAAACCCCCCGGAAGTGACCATTCACCAATGGAAGGCTCAACTGCCCTCTTTGCTATTAGCACCTTTCCGGATTTATTGAAGGCCACCACACATGTTGCTGGAAGCGGGTTTTCGTAGATTGGTTTAGCGCATTTCTCACAATAAAGGCGTGTTTTGTTATCGAATACAATTTCGGTAAGAGCACTTCCGCAATCGGGACAGAATTTAGGTCGCATGCGCATTATTTTTCTCCATTTTGAATAATTTTTTAGCTAAAAGAGATATTCCCACACCGATAAAAGCACCGTAAATTGCGCCGGCAAATATATCCATCGGCCAATGAACACCAACATATACTCGACTGTATGCTACAATAAGCGCAAGGAAATAAAGAGGTGTTGCGGGCCAACCGTAGTGTGTAACTATTACAGAAAACACTCCGAAGCTGGCCGCTGCGTGGAGGCTTGGCATAGCGTAGCCCGTTCCGCAATCTACAAGTAATCTTCCTAAATCTAGATGGCATGGGCGAGGCTTTGCGATAAGTGGTTTTATGACGTAGTGCCCCAAAGGATCGATGATAGCATAGCCAACCAGGGCGCTAAGCGCGGTTATTCGACCCTTCTTACGCCCAATAATAGTAATTCCTACGAGAATACCAATAATAATCAATATTCCGGTTTCTTGATTTGTGGCAAGAACCATAAAGCGGTCTAAAAAGGGACATACCCATTTGCCGTTCATAAGAGAAAAAAGGGATAAGTCTATGTTGTAAAAGAAGTTCATGTATATAGAATATATGGTGGATGCGATTTTTTCAATGCTGAAGTTAAAACAGATTTAGCCTTACTCACAGAATCCGGAAGAGAGAGACCCTCGGCAAGATTAGATGCTATTAATGAAGCGAGTGCGCAACCGGTGCCGCGAAATCTCCCTGCGATACGCTTGGAAGAAAACTCATACATGCACTTTCCAAAAAATAAAAAATCGCGCGGCTCGCCGGATGAATGCCCGCCTTTAATCAATACAGCATTCGTAGATTTTGAAATACTCTCTCCAGCGCATTTAGCGCTTTCCTCAGATGAAACTTCGACTCCCGAGAGAATAGAGGCCTCTTCCCAATTAGCCGTTACAAGTGTGGTTAAGGGAAAGAGTCGTTTCACTAAAATCGCAATGCCATTGCGGTCGAGAAGTTCCATACAGGAAGTCGAGTGAAAGACTGGGTCTAAAACAATTGGAACGCCTATGGAAAAACTCTCTAGGGAATCGCATAGTGTATCGACTAAGTTACCAGAACCGAGCATCCCAATTTTTATCGACGAAGGTTTTGTCGATGTCGAAAACGCATATTGAAGAGATTCTGCAAAAACAGCAGGCTTCACAAGATGTGTTTTGCCCGCTGAATCAAATCCTTGGTTGGCAATTGCTGTAATAACAGGCGATACGATATTGCCGGTGGCCGATATAGCTCTTATGTCAGCAGAAATCCCTGAACAACCGGTGGGATCGAGGCCAGCTATAACACATATAATTCTTTGTTTCATATATAACATTGTAAAGCAAACCAGGGCCATTTCAAGATGTTATTTTTATCTATCGACCAATAATAGCTCAGTTAACATTTGGCCGGTCGGCATAATTTGTTGCATAAGGGACCAGTTTACGATGCCATAGTGGAAGCCTATTAGGTATAGCTTATTTTTGGCTATACCTTTAAATTTGCGAGAGTGAATCCTGTGCTGACCGGCCTATAAGTGGTTATCTAAATTGCACAATTATATTTCCGGCATATTTTATGCTTGAGATAAGTTCGAACCGATGTAAAAATGAGATTTTGGAAGAGGATATGTCATATATAGGAAAGATTTTATTCTTGGTGCTCTCGGTTACTGTGATTTTAGGATATCCGCTAACTTCTGTCGAAACGGCGGATGGTATCGAGTTAACATGGATTGCGCCTAAGCTCGATACGACGGAGATCGATGGTAGCATGTTGCTTATTCAATGTAAAGGCGCGGATATAAGCGGAGTGCCCGGAAGTCCGGGAATACCTCGATATAGAATTCCAATAGCTTTACCCACCGGCGACTTATGGTCGTTTGAGCTTATCTCAGAATTATGGGAACCCTTCGGTCGAGCACGCCTTGCTCCTGTTCCCACTTGGCAAGGATTTCCGGATGGTCCATATTACGAAGATTATATTATCGATACAAAGACTTATTCCGAGAATCACTGGTTCCCATTTGAAAAAGAAGCATTTTCGGAAACAGGACATATAAGAGGTATAAAAATCGGCCATCTCGAAGTTTATCCTATTAGGTTCAATCCTGTTTCGGAAGAGTTGGAAAGGCTTGTTGACTTTAAATGTAAAGTAGCTTATTCAACTTCTTCAGAGATGAATTCTCCTACTTTGCTTGAAAAAACGGTTATAGGTTTTGTTGCTAACCCGCAAAGCGCTTTAACCTTTATTAAAACCAAACCTAAACGGCGCCCATCGAGGGATTTATTTACTCTAACAGATTCATGGTTTACTTTTCCAATTATAGAGAGCGGTCTTTTTAAGATCGACCGCGATTATGTGCTTTCTATGGGTTACAATCCTTCCGAAATAGATCCTTCCGAAATAAGATTGTTCGATGAGGGCTGGATGGAGCTTCCAACGGGCCAAGAGCCGGAATTGCCATCTCTGGAAGAAATTCCCCTCTATCCGGTTGGCCTCACCGATGGTTCTTTCGATAGTGGCGATGCCCTTTATTTTTACGGTAGAGGACCTTCTGGCTGGTTTGTCGAGGAGACGCGTTTAAGCCACCATCTTCACAGATTCACAAGCGCCAATTACTATTGGGTCACTATCGGGGGCGATTTTCCCGAACCGTCTAAGCGTCTCACTAAAGAGGAAATATCAGCTCATGATACAACGTCGTTTGGCAAATTTCTACATTTCGTTGAAAACGATTATGTATATGCCAAAACAGGGAATGATATTCAATGGGGTTCGGAGAGGACAACCGAAAAGCATATATCTCTCCTCGATTCTCGTATAGACACAACAAACGGTGTATATGTTCGCCATAGAGTTGTGCCGGTAGCCGACGAAACAAGGCCTATTGTATATGCCACTGCAAATGGTTATTCACCGGATTCTACATACAGTATTTGGACAGGTGCCCAGTCGGCCTTTTTTGGTAATGCGTTTTCTAAAAACGCCAATTCCATAGATATTGATTTCTTGGGGACATCCGCCCTTTTTGATTATTACGAGATTCTATATCAAATTGAACTTGTTGAATACAATGAATCTCTTGAGTTTCTCGGAAGGGACACGGCATCTGCCTATTTGATCGCAGGTTTTGATTCCGAACCTTTGGTCTTTGATGTCACTGGCCAAAACTCATTAAGGTTGCTTAAACCCTATTTGATGGATGATGGCAAATGGTGCTTTTCCGATTCTCTTGGAAGCCGACATTATTTTATTTCGGAAAGATCATCGGCATTGCGGCTCGATTATCCAATATTGAAGGAGTTAGCGGAGCTTCGCGAACGATCTTTTGATAGCGAACTACTTATGCTTATTCCCGAGGGTCTCGAGAGTGATATCGACGAATATATCACATACCGAGAATCACGCGGCACAACTGTAGATTGGGTTTTTGTTGAAGATGTTCTCGAGGAGTTCGGTTTCGGGACGAAAGACCCAACTGCGATACGCGATTTTTTGCGCTATCTTTGGTTATATTCAGACTATCCACCAGAACATATCCTTTTGGTGGGTGATGCCACATGGGATCCAAGAGGAATAACAAACCCGCCGGAAACATTTTGCCCTGCAGCACTTTGTGTATCGAACGCGCCAGATGACTATTTCTATGCCGTTACCGAAGGCGACGGCATACCCGATTATTCCGGCGGAAGAATTCCTATCACAACAATAAACGAATGGCGCAATTGGGTTGAAAAACTCATGCGAACCGAGGGCAATCCAGATTTTGGAACATGGCGAACGCGTTTCGTCTATTGTGCCGATGATGAACGAAAAACAGGTAACTTGCCGGATACGTGGCAACATACTACTCAGGTGAGTTCCTATGTTCGCGATATGCCGGCATGGACAGAGCCCAGAACCGTCTATCTTATCGACTATCCCCTAACCTCTTCCGGCCTGAAACCGGGCGCCCAAAAAGCATTGCTAGAAAAGTGGAACGATGGTTCGGTTCTTGTCAACTATGTTGGCCACGGGAATTATCGTTTATGGACGCATGAGGAAGCTTTCGAGGCAACTAGTTGCATAAGTAAACTCGAGAATAAATGGAAATTACCGCTTATGGTCAGTGCCTCATGCGAGGTTGGTTTGTTTTATCGAACTGTAGGGCAATGTATTGCCGAACAGGTTGTCCTTTTCCCTGAGGCTGGTGCAGTTGCTGCAATCGCTGCAACTCGCATGACACTCTCGCCCAGCAATGGCAGTCTCAACGCTCGGCTTCTTGATATTTGTTGGGGGCAAAATCAAAAAGCTCAACTTGGCCCAGCGCTTTTTTATGCTAAGGGAGGGGATTCTTGGGCATCGACGCGTGGTCAATATGTTCTTTTTGGCGATCCAGCCATGGAAATAGGGGCACCAAAGTTGGATATTGTTATCGACCTAGACAGAGACTCACTTATAGCTGGAGTAAAAACACATGTTACAGGTGAAGTTCTCTCCGATTCGGCGATTGTTTCCGATTTTAATGGAACTGCCTATATACTCGTTTATGATTCCGGTTACTATAAAAATTACTCTAATTCGCCCTATCTTTCCGGTTCTGTTTCTTACTTTCAAGGCGGAAAACGACTTTTTGTTGGGCCAGTGAGTGTCAGAGGGGGCTTATTTGAAGGTGAGTTCGTCGTTCCAATCGATGTCTCCTATGGAACCGAGGGCGGGAAGGTCGTTGTTTATGCTTACGATAATTCCGATGAGGCAGTGGGCTATTTTGATGAGATGATTGTCGCTGGCGATACCACATTAGTTATCGAAGACTCTCTAGGCCCCGAAGTTGACCTTTCTTTCGATGGTCATGGTTTCAGCAACGATGGGGTTATATGTGATGGAGGGGAACTTATATGCACAGTGTCCGATGAAAATGGTATAAATCTCTCTGGTGCCGCCGGCCATGCATTAACTATGACTTTGGATGGGAATGAATCTAATGCACTTGATCTGTCTCAATACTTCGAATATAGGCTCGATAGTTATCAGGTCGGAGAGGCGCATATACCGCTGGAAGATCTTTCCTTTGGGAAGCATACTGTCAGGGTCAAAGCATGGGATAATATAGGCAATTCTGGTGAAGCTGAAATGAGTTTCGAGGTTGCAGATTGTGAAATTATAATCTCCAATCCCCTCGCATATCCCAATCCCTTCCGGTCAGATACTGAATTGACCTTCAATATCGGTGTATATGCCGATATTACGATTAATATATATACACTCACTGGAAGACCTGTTAGAAAGCTGGAGTCATCTGTTTATCCAGCATTTGCAATGGTCCACTGGGATGGCAAAGACTCGCGTGGCACGCCGGTAGCTAATGGTGCTTATTTAGTTAAGATAGAGGCAAGAACGGTCGATGGCTATTCCGACGAAAAGGTGTTTAAAATAGCCAAGCTCCGCTGATTATTTTTTTGGCACTTATCTTGCGGAAAAGAGATAATTTAATTACTTATTTGCCTATAAGGCAATATGGAGGTTAAGGATGTTCGTTTCAGGAAAAAAGGGATTTTTATCTCTTATAATATTTTTATTGTTGCTTTCCGCATTTACAGTTTCAGCCGATAGAACGCGCGGAGGAGTTCTTTTCCTTTTGATAGGCCCCGGCGCTAGAGCCACGGGGATGGGAGAGGCCTTTGTCGCCATCGCAGACGATCCGACAGCAACATATTGGAATCCCGCCGGTCTTGGTAACTATCCGCTTTCTTCGCAATGGATCGACTATGGAATTCCTCCCGGGAATAAAATAATCGCTATTGCTACCGAGAAAACAGGTGTTATCGATATAGATTATCGAACCTACGATGTCTGGGCTGGAACCGATTCAGGGCTTTTTGTCCATAAAGGCAAAAAATGGGTTGGAGAAGAAAGATACACTACAGCCGAAGAGGAATCGATGATAGATGTGCTGTTCCACTTCATTGATGGAACTTCTTTTGATTCGAGTGTGGTATATGATAGGATTATTCCTGCGGTGTTGGCTGCAAACAATATGTCCGAACTTCCAGAGGGCTATCTTCCCCCTGAAACAAAACTTGTTATTCCTTTCGATGCCCTTGTCGATGGTAAAATAACCGCTCTTTTGGGCGGCAAGAAGGAGCTTTGGGTTGGCACCGATAATGGCCTTTATCGAAGGATCAGAGGCCAATGGGAAAAGTTAAACCAAAGTGGTGGTCCCGGAAGTAAGAATGTAACTAAAATCGCGATAGACAGCCGCAGCTATCTTTATGTTGGCACTGATGATGGCCTTTATACCCTTACAGGAAGCCGCTGGACTCGTTACACCTCAGGCGATGGCCTTCCGGGTAATAGAGTTCATTCGATTTTTGCTGGTTCGCACCGCGATATCTGGGTTGGAACTGAAGCTGGCCCAGCGCGTCAAAGCGGAGATAAATGGGAAAACTCCTTCAAGGTCGAGCCTGCGCTGGATGTAGATTGGCAGGGATTGGTTAAGCAAGTGTTTCCCATCAGCGGGACTAGAAGCATAGAACACGCTGCCTCCGAAATTATTGCTCGCAACGAACAACTCGACAAACAAAGACCGACCCCCGGTTCTAAGATTGAAATTCCTTATTCAATAGCCTTCGAGTCGCCTGTAACAGCTATTTTCGTTGATAAATATAGGAAAATCTGGTTTGGAACAGAACTCGGCCTTAAATGTTGGGATACCCAGAGTCAAAAATGGAGCTTTTATGGATGGACTTCCGAGGAGATAACCGACGAGATTTCTATTGAGGATTGGGCGCGAGCCAGATGGTCTAAGGCCTCCGACGATTTGATTAAAGACCTGGTGAAGTCGCTTCGCTATCATAATCGTATTAACGGGCAGGTTTTTGAAGCAGGTAACACTATTGAATATCCGAAGAGCCCGATAAGCGGGCATATTACTTCGCTCGAGGGAGCCCCAGATGGCAATCTTCTGGTAGGAACCGAATTTGGGACTATGGTTTACGATTATAAAAAGGGTCGCTTCGGCTATTACGATCAAGGTGGCCTCAAAAATGAAAAGCTCACGGATATTATCCGTCATGGTAATGAGTATTGGTATAACACCGGCGATAACACCTCGATCTATTCAAAAGGCAAACACGGCATTAGTTTCATGCATGTTCAATGGCTTCCGACGCTTGCACCCGATCTTTATTATGAGTTCCTTGGCGGAACGACATATCTCGAGGGCTGGGGAACGGTGGGTGGAGCGATTACATATATTAACGAAGGTAAAAACGAGTGGACGGATGAGGATGGAACTGTTCTCGGCACCTTCAGTTCTTACGAACTCGCGGCCTCAGGTGTTTATGGCACTAAGGTTGCTCCGAATCTTTCTGCCGGCTTGGCCTTCAAGCTTATCTATTCAGCTTTAGCTAAGGGCGTAACAGTTGGCATGGAACAGGAAGAGGGTGTCGCGACGACATTCGCGGTCGATGCCGGTCTCCTTTATCAAACGCCGGTCAAAGGCCTATCTCTTGGTATGGCGGTTCAAAATCTCGGGCCGGATATTCACTATATCGATGCTGCACAAGCTGACCCACTTCCGCGCAACCTCAAGGCTGGCCTCGCATGGAAGATACTTAATACAGACTATAATAGGCTTACACTTGCCGCCGACATCAATAAAGACCTCATTAATTGGGGCAATGATCCAGTCGGTAAGGAATTCCACGAAGCGGTAAAAAATCTCGGTGTCGAATATACTTACTCTAACTTTATATCACTACGCGGCGGTTACATGATAGACTACGATTATATCCCGACCGAATCCTCTGATATTATTCGCAACGAAGATTTTAATTCCGATCATTGGAAGGGGATACACTATTTTACACTCGGCGCGGGGCTTAATTTTAAGAATTTCGGCTTTGATTTCGGCTATATTCCGTTGCAAGAGGACGACGAAGAGGGCAAACTCGTGCTATCGAATATTCTTCGCTACTCGGTTAATATTGCCTTTTAATTTAATATGACGAATACTATAAAAAAATATGCCTTGATCTCGTTTTTGGTGATTTTCCCACAGATTCTTTTGGGAGGCGCAAAAATGGAGATTCACCCACTCGGTCCAAACCCCTATTTTCGCGGCGACCCCTGGATTTCGCAGGTCTCAGATCGCAATCTTCTTGGTCTCGATCGAGCTTCGCCGTGGGCTCTTCCGCGCCCTTCGAAAAATGCTGTTCCCGATACTATCAAGGTTCTTGTTATTCGCGTGGAGTTCCAACCTGATAATACAAGCCGCACCACCGGAGATGGCACCTTCGATTTAAGCCCTTACGAGCAGTCCCCGCACCCTTTCGACCCTCTGCCGCATAATAAAGCTTATTTCGAGGCACACATGAAAGCGCTTAGAAATTATTATTTAGCAGTCAGTGACTCACAAGTTTATATCGATTTCGAGGTTTTTCCGGAGAGTGAAAATATTGCTTATCGTCTTCCGGATTCCATGAGTTACTACGGCCCTGAGGGTTGGATGGGTTTCGATATGGCCGACAGAATGCAGCAATTCTTTAGGGATTCATGGGAGCTCGCCATCGCCGAGGGAGATTTCGATATCTTTGATTATGATGCTTATTTTGTTTTCCACGCTGGGAGCGATTGGCAGAACGATATTGCATCGAGTAATCCCGACTATGTGGCCTATTGGCCCGATATTTTCATTCCCAGTCCAGATGACCTTCCCACCGGTTATTTGAAGCTTCCTTTCAAGATAGCCGACCGTATCGAGGATGGGATAATTATGCCAGAGCATGGCTGGCAGGATGGTCAGATAACCTGCATAAATGGGGCTGTTGCCCACGAATTTGGGCATCAGCTAGGTTTGGTTGACCTATACAATACCGGTAATTTTATTACGCAAGTCGGCGATTTTTCGCTGATGGACAACGGCTTTGCGGTCGGCGCGGACATAGGTTTCGATGTCGATGAGGACGGCAATGTTTCCGATGACGAATTCTATTCAGTCTATGGGATGTTTCCGGGCTATCCCGACGCTTGGAGTAGGGCTTATCTCGGATTCGAGACTCCGGTCGAAGTTGTAGATGATTGCGATACCATTGTTTTAGAAGCCTGTGAGTTGCCCATGAACGAAGGGGTAACTCTAATTAAAATCCCGATTAACAGCTACGAATATTATCTTATTGAAAACAGGCAGGACGACCTTGCCGGCGACGATGGTTTCTATAGCCTTAAACGAGATAGTCTAACCGGTGTCGTTATTGGAGCTCTCGCAGTTGACACCACGAAATTTACCTCGGCCTTGGATTTTCTTCTTCCGGGTCGCGGGTTTTTAATATGGCACATCGATGAGACTGTGGCCTATTCCGATGTCGATGGCAACGGGATCAATAATTTTAATGATAACACACTTCAATGGGACTTATCGCGGCGTTTTGTGGCCCTCGAAGAAGCTGATGGCTATGAAGACCTCGGGACTATAATTACCTTTGGCGAGCCACTCGATTATTTTTATTATGGCACTAACTTCGGCCCAAACACGAATCCCTCGACCTCGGCCAACGATGGCGGTTTTTCTGGGATACTCGTGGACAGCATGTCTGTTTCGGGTGATGAGATGCACCTTCGTATTCGCTTCGATAATGTTGTCCCGACACCCGATGTTATCACGACGATATATCCTCTTTATGCCCCAATGCAGGCTGGCGATCTCGACGGTGATGGCTTCGATGAACTTCTTACAGAAGCCTATTATTTTAACGGCTCGGCTTATGTTGGTTGTGTTCTTATCTGGAATTTGGATGGCACTCCCTTTATCGATAACGGTATAACCGTTTCTGGGTCAGAATTCGACGGAAATGTTATCCGCGCGGACTATCCGGTTGCCGCGACCGTTAACGCTGAACGAGTTACACTTCCGGCTGTTGGTAATATCGACAGCGACGAGCTGGCCGAGGTGGTCGGCATCGATACCGAGGGCTGGCTTCATGCGTGGAACCCTAGGGACCTCGTAGGGGGCTTCATGCGGGAGCTTTCAGGTTTCCCCGTTGAACTCGATAGTTCAGCGCAGCGGAGCGTCAGCCTATGGGACGTCGATTCTGACGGCGAATTAGAGATCGTAGCTTATGCTAATGAAAGATGGTATCTTGTCGATAATGACGGTTCGATTCTCGCCACCGGCGATGCTCGCGGTGAAATAATGGGAATTGCACCAACGGAACAAGGGCTTTTTGTTGCCGCTAAAAGGACGCTTGCTAAGATTATATTTTTTAGCTGGACAGGCGAGGTTATTCGAGAGAAACAGCTTTCCTCGGGCGATGTATCTTACCTTGCACGCGGCGATCTCGATGGCGATGGTATTTCAATGGAAATTGCATGCGCGGGGCGTTCCGGCGTTCTATTTGCTTTTGATTCCACCCTTGATTATCTCGGAGTTTTCCCGACAAACATAAACGATACATCACTTTCGAGTCCGGTTATAGTTGATATTGACGGCGACGATGTTCTGGAAGTTTTATCGACAGGAAGAAAAGGGCTTTATATTTATGAACCAACGGGAATTCCGCATGAAAACGCGCCCTTCGGGCTCGAAAATGTCTTAGCATCTCCAATATTCGGGGGAGAATATGCGCTATTTCCCTCCGGTGATGGTCCAATTAAAGCTATAAATAGTTTTGGCGAATCACCTTATGGGTTTCCTTTGGGCGGGGCGCCATCGAATGCCGCACCCTGTTTTTTCAAGGGCTCGGAGGGTTATGGTCTTGCGCTCGGAAGCACAAACGGCTCGCTTTTAATATGGAATAACCTAGAAAATTCGCTTGATGATGGCGCGTGGCCGATGTGGGGTGCAGATGCAAGGCATACATTTTTACAGGCAAGCGAAGGATCGTGTCCGCTTGTAAGCGGTGAAGACGGCATAGAAATTTTCTATTGCTATCCCAATCCCGCAGAAAGATCTACCATTTTTCGTTATTCTTTTTCCGGTTCTTCCCCGGAGAATGTCCAGATCAGAGTTTTCGATGCTGCGAATAACCTCATCGCAAGCCTAGATGGTCAGACTAACGCAGGGACGCCTCTCGAGCTTGAATGGAATACTGAGAAAGTCGGAAGTGGTGTGTATTGGGCAAGGTTATCTGGAGATTTTAAAGGAAAGACTATTTCAAATATTTTCAGAGTGGCGATTGTCAAATAACCAAAAGGATTATAGATTCGTTTTTTTTGAATTAACATAATTAATCATTCCCGCGCAAACGGTCGATCAATGGATTACAATCAGAGCGGAGAATATTACAATGAACCTAAATTGCATTTTTAGAATGAATAATCTGGAGGAATAATGAAACATAGAATAGCAATCCTTTTAGTTGTTTTTGGTGCTGTTGCGGCATTTGCTGTTAGCCCAATACAAAAAATGTTATATATGCCGGTTTTAGCTCAGGTTGAACAGTCCGAGACGGAAGAGTTTCCCACTGGAGATAATGAGCTTTTCGACAGCGGCGTGCATAAGAACATTAAATCGAGCTTTCTGTTGTCTTTAGCGGTTCCTGGTGCTGGAGAGTTTTATGCTGGTAATCCAATTAAAGCAGGCGCATTCTTTGCTGCGGAAGCCGCTCTATGGACGGGTGTTATCATTTATAATAATAAGGGCAACGATGGCGAGCAATCTTACCGCGATTTCGCCGATGCACATTGGGAGTTCGATTATTATTACGATTGGTTCATCGGGTTTGGCGACGCAACCATATATACCGAGCAGTTGCCGGTTAATATGGTTATCGACGGAAGCGACACCACATATACGCCCGACAAGACTCACGATTATTATGAGATGATAGGGAAATATGACTGGTTCGTTCTCGGTTGGGAAGACCTTTCAAACCGAGATGCTATACGCGATTCGAGCACTATGCAATCCGAGGTGGACAAGATACTCGGGGTTCTTAAGGCGCATGAGGATGACAGTAATCTTCGTCTTGAATACATGAATATGCGTAAAGAAACCAACGACTATTTCACCTGGTCGAAGTATTTTATCGGCGCGGCTATCTTTAATCATTTCTTGAGTGCATTCGATGCAGCTTGGACGGCCAAGCGCTCCAATGATAAACTATACGAAGGTTTCACTTTTGCCCCGCATATAGAAGCTCAGATGGGTTTCACGGCTTCGGGAGAACCGGAACCACGGATAGCCATTAATCTTGCGAATTTTTAGATTGAGCAAAGGTTAAAAGGTGTTTAATAAAACAGTCATATTATTATTTTTTCTCTCAATTTTCTGTGGAAGTGCATTTGCTCAAGCCAAGGAGAACCCTTTTGGAGGAGGATCCGAGGTTTGGGAGCAGGAAGCCACGATTGAGAATATGCCCTCTAAATGGACAGCCGCCGGCCTTTCGCTTCTCGTTCCGGGAGCTGGACAGCTATATCTCGGGAAAAAGAACTCCGCTCGGTATTTTCTTGCCGCAGAAGGATCGATATGGGGCGCTTTTGCTGGATATACGGTCTATGGCAATTGGCGGAAAGAAGATTATCATAACTACGCCGCAATTCACGCAGGAGTGAACCCATCGGGCAAAGACAATGCCTTTTTCGAAACACTCCTCGATTTTAATAGTCGCGACACTTACAATTACTGGATGCATTTGATATACCGCGACGAGGTGCCTCTTTACCCCACTACAGATGAGTATTTTTGGGAATGGGAAAGCAATGCAGCGATGGACGAATACGCTAGTATAAGAGAATCTAGCGAGAAGGCTTATCGCACTGCACGGACAATTCTAGGTGTAGCTTTAATAAACCGTGTCTTCAGTGTCGTGGATATTTTTAGAACCGATGTCTATAGTCTTAGATCGGGTGATGGTAGTTTGAGTGATAATGGAGATTTTATGCCACAGGCTTATGTTGGAACTGCAAATAACGGTTCTCCGACTATAGGCCTTCGCTTCGTGAAGAATTTTTGATTATCCTGTTTGATGGGGAGCGTGGTGTCAACAATAATTGTTTATGCGACGAAGTATGGCACATCGGGGAATTGCG
>JAGLDC010000038.1 GCA_023145965.1 bacterium
TCGGAGGAGAGGTTAAGACCGTGCAACTCGGTAGGGACGAAATCCCTTGTTTAGATTGTGGCGACACAATTATTATCGGCGGTTCCATCTATGCCGGTAAAATACAGAAATCGGTGAAGAAGTTTATCTCCAATAACCTGAAAACCTTGGTTGAAAAAAAGATCGGGCTTTTTGTTTGTGCCGCTGAAAAGCAAGATCCACGCAAGACCGAACAATTAAACAATGCCTTTTCTCAGAAAATACGCCAGCGGGCGGTATCGATTGAGTGTTTTGGAGATGAAATTTATTGGGAGAAGCTGAATCCTTTCTATAAATTTATTGTAAAATTGATTTCAAAAAAGACAGGTAGCCATTCGAATATAGATTATAACGCTATAGATAGAATGGCTGAGACATTGAGAAAAAGTTAATCAACTAAACTGTTGATTTTATTACTCCCTTGAAAACGGAACTTTAAACCCATAGTTCTTTATGGACAACTTATTGGATTTAGGAGGGCAAGATGATTAGGAGTTCTAATGCGGTATGGAAGGGTAGCCTTAGGGATGGAAAGGGTGAAGTTTCGCTTGGAAGTGGAGCATTCAAGGGCGCATATTCATTTAAAACAAGGTTCGAGGACAGCCCCGGAACAAATCCAGAGGAGCTTATTGCAGCTGCTCATGCGGGCTGTTATGCCATGGCGCTTTCCGCCATGCTAGGTGAAAGCGGTTTTAATCCTGATAGTCTCGAAGTGGTGGCAAGGGTTCATCTCGAAAAAGGGGAAAGTGGTTTTTCTATAACAAAGATAGATATCATACTCGATGCGCGCATTCCCGGTATTGAAGAGGCGGAGTTTATTGAAACTGCCGAACGCGCTAAAAAAGGATGTCCAGTATCCAGGGCACTCGCCGCTGTCCCTATAAAACTCACCGCTACACTTATTTAACCAAGGTAGCCATGCCTGAAAAAAAGGTTCTGATCGTTTATTATTCACGCACTGGGGTGACAGAAAAGGTTGCAAAGAAACTCGCCGAGTTACTATCGGCTGATATAGAAGCCATAACCGAAGAGCGCGACCGTAGCGGACCGATTCAATATGCGCTTTGCGGGCGTGAAGCCCTGAAAGAACTCGAGCCCCCAATAAATACTCCTTCGAAAAATGCGGGTGAATATGATCTTATTATATTGGGCACACCTGTTTGGGCATCTAAAATATCCTCACCGTTGAGAAGTTATATAGCTTTTCAGAGGGATAAAATGAACGCGGTAGCTTTCTTTTGCACGCATCAAGGCTCAGGAGGCAAGGGGGCTTTTAGGTCCATGGAAAAGGCTGTCAATAAAGCGCCTGCTGCTGTTGCCGATTTTCGTCGTAAAAGGGTATTGGATGATGAGTTTCTGCCCAAACTCGATAGTTTTATAAATGCATTGAAAGACCATATTGATATTTCAAATGGATGACATGGAGAGTATTTTAATAGCTTATTAAAGTAAGGAATTTTTTCTATTCAATCGAAATTGGAAAAACCTCCACTGGTTATTGTGCCTTGCGATAGGTGTTGACTAAGCACTTGGCAGTAAGTATATTATTACAGTCTTTGGTTATAGGCTGCCTTCGAATGACTGTTAGTTTATGAGTTGCGTTTTTGCCTAAAAAAAACTATAGAAAAGGCCGCTCGGTTACTCTATTTGACAAATTACGGGAAATTCGATATTCTACTAAAACTCCAATATAATTATATCTTCTCGAAGGCGATTAGGTAATATGCAATATCCAAATGATAGAAAGGTAATCGTGGTCGGTGCAGGCCCAGGAGGCCTCACTGCTGGTATGATACTCGCGTCCAAAGGATTTAACGTCGAGATTTTCGAGTCTAAAGATCGAGTGGGTGGCCGTAATGCGGGATTTAAACTCGGCGATTTTATTTTCGACACAGGTCCGACTTTCCTGATGATGAAATTTATACTCAAAGATATGTTTGAATTAGCTGGTCGGCGAATCGAGGACTATCTCGAGATAATCGAGGTTGACCCCATGTATCGTCTTTCTTATGCCGATGGCACAGAATTTTTTCCTTCGCACAAAAATCGCGATTGGACAATCGATCAGATAGAGGAGCTTTTTCCGGGTAACGGGGTTGGTTATCTTAAGTTTTTACAGCGCGAGGGGATTAAATATGAGAGACTTGCACCCTGTCTCGAAGTTCCTTATGAACACAAATCGGATTTGCTTTCAAAACGGCTAAGACACGCCGCGCCTTATCTAGATGCTCATGTCAACCTTTTTCAGAATCTTCGAAGGTATTACGATGATGAGAGGCTTAAGATCGCTTTTACATTCCAAACCAAGTATCTTGGTATGTCGCCTTGGGAATGCCCTGCTTTGTTTGGAATAATAAGCTATATCGAGCACTCCGGTGGGATTTGGCATCCTATAGGAGGTTTACATAAAATCTCTGAAGCTATGGCTCAAATTATCGAGGAGGATGGCGGGAAGATAAACCTTTCCACTTCTGTAGATGAGGTTTTAGTTAAGGATGGTAACGCGACAGGTATAAGGCTGGAATCCGGCGATATTGTCGAGGGGGATTATGTGTTTATTAACGCCGATTTCGGTTATGCTATTAATAATCTCATTAAGCCGGAAAATCTCGATTCTTGGTCACCAGAGGTAGTTTCTAAGAAACGATTATCCTGTTCAACATTTATGTTGTATTTGGGAGTGGATAAGACTTTTGATAATATACCTCACCACAATATAATCTTTCCCGAAGACTATAAACGCAATGTAACCGAAATAGCTGAAGAAAAGGTGCTTTCCGATCAA
>JAGLDC010000039.1 GCA_023145965.1 bacterium
GTTCAGTTTATATACAGAATGCCTGCCGCAATGATCCTACACTTGCGCCCAAGGGAAAATCTGCGATATATATACTCGTTCCTGTTGCAAACCTAAATGGAGATATCGATTGGCACAAGGAAAGCCCTGTATTTAAAGAGAAGGTGCTTGATATCTGTGAGGGTAGAGGGGGGTTGCTCGGACTTCGAGATCATATAATCGAGGAACGCATGATCACCCCACCCCAATGGCGCGATAGTTACAATGTCTATCGAGGGGCGACCTTTAATCTTGCGCATAACATCGCTCAAATGCTAGTTTTTCGGCCCCATAACAAATTCGAGGATATTGGGAATTGCTATTTAGTGGGTGGTGGAACACATCCGGGAAGCGGGCTTCCGACAATTTATGAATCCGGGAGAATTTCGGCTGAATATATACTTAGAGAAAATTCAATAATTTAAATCCAATCGTTAGAACTAAAATGGAAAATAATAAATCTATATTAGATATTTTTAAAAAGAAGGAAGAGAAACTCAAGCAATTAAAGGGTGATCTTCTTAAACGAAGATACACGCGCATGGATAAAGAGATATGGCGTGAAATAAAAAACGCGCTTTTTTACGAGGTCTCAAACTGGGGAAATATTCGTAGTTGGAAAAAGCGTGGGCGAACACAGTCTAAAAGGGAAACCCCTGTTATTTTAAATCAAAGCGCTAAGAAAACCGGCGAGATGGTTGTTAATATACAATTTGCAGGGAAATTCAAGTCGATTCAGGTTAAAAGGCTAGTTTACGATACCTTTCATGATGGTTACCGCCATCCCAATACAATAATCGCCCATCGTGATGGCGATAAATCGAACAATAGATTTGATAATCTTATACTTGCTAGGGAATATATCGACCTTCCTGATTATATCTTGACGACTATTCGTTACGAATTTAGCAAGGGCACGACGAAAAAATTCCTCTGCGATAAATATAAGATAAGCCTCGATGATCTCGATGATATAATCCACGGAGATAAGGGGCGTTGGGCAGGCGGGATAATTGTAGAGAGGCAATATAAGCGAGAACTCACTCCTGAAGAGGTAGAGGAAATAAGGTCACGGGCAATGTCCGGGGAAGAAACCGAAGCTGAAATAGGCAAAGTCTATGGTATTCGTGAACAGAGGATTTCCAGAATTCTCAACGAATCCCGCAGACATTTCAAGCTTTAATTACATCGACTTTTTTAGCAGCTGAATGATGGCTGGTGGTCTTTTCATCTTGGGAATGATGGTTTTTCTAAGGCGAAATATTGGCGCGAGCTCGGACCGAAAGCAGCATTAGGAAACATAATTTATAATAGTTTTCCGCTCGCTTTAGTCGCTTTTGGTGAATGCTGTTGCTCGAAGAATTTTAGGCACTCGATAAGATGATGAAGCTTTTAATGATTTGTAGCTTTTAAGAAAGTTCTTGCGAAAAACTAATAAATTAATATTATTGACAAAATATTCGTAATCAAAAAGAGGGCACTACGTGCTCGAGGAGGAACTAAATGCCTTGTGGCAGAAAAAGAAAACGGCTAAAGATAGCTACGCATAAAAGGAAGAAGCGTAGGAAGAAGGATCGGCATAAGAAGAAGAAGTAGCCGATGTCGGTGAAGATAGCAGTAATCTCGGATTCCCATATTGGGCAGAAAATTTCGGCCTATCCTGCGGAAATATTAAATGCAATAGGCGAGTGTGATATTATTATTCACGCCGGGGATCATACTAGTATGGAATCGGTCGAGTTGCTCAATAGTTTAGGCAATTTGCGTGCTGTCCATGGAAACATGGACGAGATAACAATCTCAAATCTTCTTCCTTCGAGACTCGTATTCGAGGTGGAGGGTATTCGTATAGGTGTCACGCACGGTTGGGGATCGCCGCTCGGTATCGAACGGCGTGTTCTTGATGTTTTTGTCGATGAGAAATTGGATATTGTTATTTTTGGCCATAGCCATAGTCCATGCGATAAGATTATTGATGGTATCAGGGTGATAAACCCTGGAGCCATAAGTGGTAATTTACAGGATAAATCCAGTAGCTGGGGAATTTTAACCATCAACGGTTGTGATGCCGATTGGCGGCTGATTGAATTTTCGTTTAAGTGAGATTTTGCGCCCGTAGCTCAGTTGGATAGAGCGTCGGCCTCCGGAGCCGAAGGCCGCCGGTTCGAATCCGGCCGGGCGCGGATTAACTGGGGGTAAATTGCATAATTTTTTTGGCATTTTAGGGCATTATGCTATAGAGATCGTTCCTTCATTGGCTCTCGGTTTTTTCCTTTCGGGTATCATTCATGAGTTTATTCCTGGCGATATCGTCGAGAAGCATCTCGGCGGAAGAGGGATTCTACCTTTAATTTATTCGACGGTTGCAGGAACTTTATTGCCTATTTGTTGTGTAGGCTCCTTGCCAGTGGCGGTTAGCCTCAGGGAAAAGGGTGCTAGTGTGGGGGCAGTTGTGGCTTTTTTAATAGCTACGCCTGCTACTTCTCTTTCGGCAATATTTGTATGTTATTCTCTTTTAGGGCTTAAATTTACACTATTTCTGTTTTTTGCTGTTATTTTTATGGGTATTACTATGGGGGCTTTAGCGGACATTTTTGGTTTCAAAATCCGTGTAAATGCAAAGCCAACTTGTATATGTCATTCTAAGGATAAAAACTGCACTTTAATCGATCCAGTTTGCGGGATGGAAGCTCTAAAACAAAGTGATTTCAAGATCGAACATGATGGTGCTACCTTTTATTTTTGCTCTGCCCATTGCAAGGCGAAATTTGAAGAATCCCCAGATAGATTTGCAAATAAAATAAATGAAGAAAAATGTGAGCATTGTGCTGTCGAAAAGAGTGGATTATCGAATAGACTTGTTTCCGCCCTTAAGTTTGCCTTTTTCGAGATGCCAAAGGACATTGGCCTAGAGCTTGTTCTGGGGCTTCTTCTTGCTGTATTGATTGCATCATTCAACCCAATTGGTCAGTTTGTTTCAAATTATCTTTCGGGGATATTTGCATATCCCGTAAGCCTTATTTTTGGCATGATGATGTATATTTGCTCGACCGCGAGTGTTCCCCTTGTCGATGCGCTTGTTTCGCAGGGCATGAATATAGGCGCAGGCATGGTTTTACTTCTGGCCGGTCCTATAACAAGCTGGGGAACGATCCTCGTTATTCGCTCGCAATTCGGGGGAAAGATGCTTGCGTTTTATCTTGGCGGAATAGCGATTTTTTCCTTGATTATCGGTTATGCATTTACATTAATTTAAATTGTATTAGCTGTCAGAAAGATTACTCGAAATATATGTCCCAAAAGAACATCGTGTAGTTGTGGAGCAGCTTGTTTCCACTTGTGAGACTTTCGATTATTGGCGCGAAAATGTAGGCGATAAAGTCTATCACATTCAAGTGTTGGTTTCTTCTGAGGACAGTGAACAAATAATCGATTCGCTTCAGAAATCCCTTTCGACTATAGATGGATTCAGAATAATTATCTTACCGGTAGAAGCAATAATTCTAAAGCGCGAAAAAATAAAAAAGAAGCTTGGGGTATCAAGAGTAAAGAAGTCGCCGCTGAAAGTTCGCATAAGCAGGGAAGAAATATATGAGGATATTTCTGAGGCGAGCAATTTTTCCACTTTGTATATAGTCCTCGTTTTACTTTCCGCCATTGTGGCTGGAGCTAGGCAATGTGGCGGTTATCACAGGTGCTATGGTTATTGCGCCGCTTTTGGGTCCCAATGTTGGCCTTTCTTTGGCTACAATGCTATCGGATATCAAGTTAGCTAAGAAGGCATTTTTATCAAATATAAGCGGTTTAATTCTCGTTGCTTTAATTTCAATTATTCTTGGGACTATATTCAAGGTTGATCCCTACGATTTGGAGATATTCTCTCGAACTTTAGTAGGTTTGTCGGATATTGCTATTGCACTTGCAACTGGAGCCGCCGGAGCGCTTGCATATACTACCGGTATTCCAACTATGTTCGTGGGAGTTACTGTCTCGGTGGCGCTACTTCCACCGCTTGTTGTTTTCGGTTTATTACTCGGTTCGGGTAATTTTGATCTTGCTCTTGGGAGCTTTTTTCTTTAGTGGCTAACCTTATCTGTATCAATCTTGCGGGAGTCTTGACCTTTTTTATTCAAGGGATAAGACCGCTCTCGTGGCGGGATGCCAACCGCGCGAAAAAGCTTACTTTTCGGGCAATAATCTCATGGGTATTACTGCTTGCGGCATTAATAATAGTGATTTTTCTTTCTGAGGTTTAACAGCTTTGCTACGTGCATCGGCTACGTGTCCTTCGGACACGCGCACACGGCCTTCGACTGCCCTTTGGGTCCGCGCCAGCCTTTTATTTAATTATGACAGCGCGTTTATTAATTCGCTCATATTTTGTTTCTACACTTACAAAATACACACCGGAGCCGATGCTATTTTTTGGTGCCCATATTGTTGATGTTTGACCGGATTCAAACCTATTGGTTAGATTTTCGACGAGCCTCCCGTTGATATCGAAGATCTTAACCTTAGATTTGCTTGGTGCGACGATCCTGCATGCGGCATTGAAAGGATTGGGATAGACCGACACGGCGAGTTTTTTTGGAAGCTCGATTTCATCGGTGTGTGATGGGTCATAAGTCCACGAGGCCGACCAATCTTCGACTATAGGTGCACCGCTGGAATAGGTAAATATTCCAACGAGTCTGATCGAGTCCTGATGACCGAGCGCAGAGATGTTATGGCCTTCGGGGGAATAATCGAGGTTAGTAAAACTATCGATATCAACCCATTCTTCGCTTTCAACTTTTTGAATAGTAACTCGAAAATCGCCTGAAGTTCCGGTTTCAGTCCATTTGACTCGATCCCATTCCATTGCACGGTATGGGTCGTCGAAACGGATGGGTGAAGAAAATATTGTCCATCCGAGGCGTAAGTTGTCAAAATAGCAATCCTTCCGTGCACCGAGATGAAATGAGTGAACATAGTGTTGAAAAATGAGCTCGTGTAAATCTGTATAAGTTGAGATATCGATGTAATTTGAGGGAGCATCAAGTGAAGTGGTAACGATTTGATGGTTAAAAACCCGGTCGCTGTCAATATAAACTCTTGCCCAAAGGTGGTCGTTGTCGTTATCGCCATCGGCGTAAAGACTGAAATAAAGCGCGTTGTAATGTTTAAAATCGAAGGTTTGTGAAATCTGTTGATAGTCGCCACCGAAGAGGCCGCTGGAACCAACAGCGAATTTATAGCTGCATGCGCCTTGATATTTCCTGACGGAGGATTGTTCATGGCTGAAAGAGCCGGCAATATGGCTTTCGGCATAATCCCAATTGGACATGGTTTCCAGTCCGGGGTCGATCAGAGGTATCCCACATTGATTATCGAATGTGGGAAATTCCACGGCAGTGAGGCCATCATAGTCGAACGAAATACCAGCATATGAAGGTGACTTTTTGAATTGCTCTTCAACGCGCTGGCTCCATTCGATAGTCTCGAGTGTAGTATCAACAGTGAAACAGCGAGCTTCTGTCCAGTTGCCGTAATGAGTTCCATCGAACGGCGAAACACGCCACCAATATGTTTCGCCCTGTATTAAGTTTTCTGGGAAGGTGAAGCCCAGCGTGTCATGAGTTCCCGAGGCCACGGGATAAGGTCCTCCCCAGAAGCCAGAATCGTGATAACGCGATTCAGCGGTTTCGAGTGGGCTTTCAAATTCGGGTGAAGTGTTCCATTGGATGCGAAAATGGACATTGTCATCATTAGGATCGAGGGGAACGCTCCAAAGAAGCGTAGGACGAAGCGAATTTGCCCCTCGGCCGATAGCGGCATCGTCGAATGGTGCAACAAGGTCTATGTTTCTGGGTGCATAAAGGTTTTGAACCTCGATCTCACCCAAATAGGGGATGTTGTTAAGGCCCGATGCGGTTACAAGTATCGACCCCTCTGAGAGAGGCGCTGTGAAGATGTGTGGTGATGTGCCGATTTCATAGTAGTCGGCGCTTTCCATCCAGCAACAGACTGTTTTTCCGGGTGGTGAGGTTGTGACGGAAAATACTGCGCCAATATCGAGAAGATCATCGTGAGTGGCGGTAATATATGTTGGGTCTTCAGTTAGAATATTTAATTCAGGATCACCCTGCGGATTGATTGTGAACTGAAGCCATCTCGTGGCGCCAAAATCCACAGCGGCTGGCACTCTGCTTATCTTAGTTTCGGTTGTCAAGCGACCAAGTGTATTTGTTCCATCCTGAAGAAGCCGGCGATAAAGCTCGTCGTCGTAAAGAAAAGAAGCGCCGTGTTCCGATGTTCCGCCGCTATAACCCCAACCATATCGAGAACTTCCGAAGTAAGCGATGGCACCTCCGTGCGGGTTCCTAATAAAAGCCTCGGAAAGGCATGGGTCTGAGTCTTTGTCGAAAGCGTTGGAATTGCACGCTATCGTAGTGATCATACCCTGTTTAGAATAATTCGTTTGAAGAGAAGCATCGTTGGAGTTGTATGAGTCTCCACTTTCAACGCTCCAGCTTGTATTGCCTCCATGAGTAGCCATATGCATGTGTCCGAAACCCATGTCGATATATGCTTTTAAAAGCGCAGCCGTAAGATCGATTCCAGGGCTTGTATCTAATAGGCGGGTGTATGTGGGTGACCAATATGGTTCAATGAAGCCTGAAATAAGAGCGTCCGTCTTGGCCTCGGCATCAGAGATATCGCCAACAGGTTCCCAGAGTTCGACACCGGAAACTATCATTTGTTTTGCAAAGGCGGAAAGAGGAGGGTTCTGTTCGTAGTTGATCGATTTTTCAACAAAAGCAGAGGCATCTGCCGGGGAACGAACTCCAGCGCGCGTAATTATAACATCGGGGTAAAGATCGACACCATCGCCTGTAGGCTCACAAGGGTCTTCATCGCCGTCTTCGTTCCAATTTGTAATATCGATGCCTTCGAGGCCAGCATAATATATATCCGCCGGAAGTGTCCAGCTCGGATCGTTAGGTGGATCCTCGCCATTAACCGAACAATAACAATAGTATACCGGAACGATAGTCTCATCACCACCAAAAAGCACGAATTCAACTCCATAAGTGAGAACATAATCATAAATACATAGCTTGATTTTGCCTTGTAGATCAAGCGCAGAATAGTTCGCGTCGATACTCTCGACCGTAACGATCTCAGCCGGAACTCCTTTGCGTGTTTTCCAGTCTGCAAGAGGCTGGAAATATTCGACAAGAGCATTGGAGGTGATTATTAAATAGGAGGGATTTATGCCCTCAGCAGGCCTATTCCTGATTCGCTCGACGCTAGATGGATTTATAGCTAGGTTTTTCGCCATCTCGAAAAATGTTTTGCTTTTCGGCAGGGATGAACGCACAGCATCACGCTCATAAACAACCTCGAACTCGGCTTCAGAGAAATAGGTTACGGTGCCCGAAGAAGGAATATATTTAAAAGGATTAAAATCGAAAACGAAAAACCTATAGCCTCGAATGGAAGCAGTGCCCTTATCGACAAGCGATAAATCAGGATATGGATAAGATGAATTTGCAAAAGCTGGATCGATATCGAGAAAACTCTCATAAGGGTTATTTGTGGGTTTTGGCTCTTGTGTGGGGAATAAATTAAAAGTGCCCGTAAGAGAATGCTCACTTAAGTGAGTGGGTTTAAACGAAATAAGCCTAGAGTCATCCGGGACCGCTAAAAATATTGTTCTTCGGGGTAATAGCGGGAGTCCCGGTTCGCCCTCGAGCTTATACTCGCCAGACAACGAAATGATATCGAATTGCCTGCCGTCTGGAGAAATAACCTTGTCAAAAATCAAATCTTCAGACGATATCGCTATACTAAAAGTGATGCGCTCAGAAGCATATGTAGATATAGCGATAAATAAAATTAATGAAAGTAATAACAGTCTTGGCGTAGTGGGTCTGAGTTTCATTTAGGTCTGCCTTTTTAAAAACCTGTTTAATCTATCTATTATATTAATTTTGACTCTGGTTACCACTTTTTAAAAGGACCTAAAAGATTATCAGAAGAAATTTATTCTACGAAACTTCCTCATACTTAAAGACAATAATGCACTTCGCGATTGACATAGAACTAAATAGAGTCTATTTTAATAAGATATTCTTTTTACAGGAGGAAAGATGGTTTTTAGAAGATTTGGTGTAATCTCGCTGATTGCTATGTTTGTTGTGTTAACAGCTATGGGTAATTTTGTCCCACCGAAGGATTATGTAACTGAATGCGCCTTAGTTTCGGGAGAATCTCGTTTTTCTTATGCACAGGCAAACTCAGAAAGCTCCACCTTATGGAATGTGAGCGGCCCCGGTTATGTTAAAATTTATGTTCGAACAGAAGCAGGAAAGAATGCTTCTGTCCAGCTTCTCATTGATGGCAAAGAATATAAGAAATACTCGATTTCAGAAAAGGATTCCCAAAAATACAAGATGGAGGTTGGCAAATCGCGGCGCCTAAATATATCTCAAGCGAAAATTATAAAAATTAAAATAGCCAAAGGTAAAAGAAACATCGAATTGAAATCCGACGGAATTCTTTACACTCGGTTAGTATTAGTGTCCCAGAAACCATCGGCGCTTGCCCCCGAAAGCTACGAGAAGGCCCTTTCGTTGATAAACGGTGACAATAAGACAACCTACTATATTGGAACTGCAAAGAAACCCATAGAGATCGAATATAAAGGTGCCGGCACGCTTACGGTTTGGTCGAGACTTGCTTTCGATAAAAACATGAAAGGCACACAACACTACACTGTCGTTGCCGAGACTGTGGGTGACAAAAAGGTTCGCTCTAAGCTCGAAAGCGTTATATCCGAGACATCTACATGGTCAAACGACGGGAATGTTATCCCGGGAAAAGCTAGAACATTCAAAATCAAACTTAAAAAAGGCACGAATCAGATCAAATTATGGTCGGAAAACACCTCGGGACCATATTGTGCCTTCAGGTTTTCAGTAAAGAAGTAAAATTATGATAGATATTAACCTTATTAGAGAAGACCCCGATAGAATAAAAAAGGCTTGCTCAAATAAACGCGAACCGGATGTTATAGACGCAATTTTATCCGCCGATGGACAAAGGCGCGCCCTTCAAACGGAGGGCGATGAGCTTCGCCATAGGCAAAAAGAAGTGTCCGGTAAAGTAGGGGCTGCATTCGCCAAAGGGGACAGGGATAAAGCAGAAACCCTGAAGGTTGAAGCTAGGGACCTTTCGGAGAAAATAAAATCTCTGGAAGAAAAACAAAAAGAGATCGAAAAGGAATGGAATTCTCTGCTTCTTAAGGTTCCCAATATACCTGCCGACGATGTTCCTGTGGGCGATGTGTCGGCAAATATTACTCTCAGAAGCTGGGGCGAAGCTAAAAACCTCGATTTCACGCCGCGCAATCACATCGACCTTGGCTCTATGTTAGGAATACTCGATATGGAGCTTGGAGCCAAAGTCACAGGAAGCGGCTTTTCCCTTTTAAAGGGCGATGGTGCCCGTATGTCGCGAGCTCTTATCGCGATGATGCTCGATATCCACCGCGAAGCTGGGTTTCTCGAAATTGCAGCGCCCTTTCTTGCAAATAGGAACTCCATGATGGGCACCGCACAGATTCCCAAGCTCGAAAACGACATGTATCATGTGCCGGAGGAAGACCTGTTTCTTATCCCCACGGGTGAGGTTCCTATTACAAACCTCCATTCTAGTGAGGTCATGCGCGAAGAGGATTTACCAAAGTATTACGCCGGTTTTACTGCCTGCTTCAGAAGAGAGGCCGGTTCTTACGGCACGGATACTCGCGGGCTTCTTCGTGTCCACCAATTCGATAAGGTTGAGTTGGTGAAATTCTCCCACCCCAAAAAATCTTGGGAAGAACACGAATCGCTACTTGCCGAGGCCGAGAAAGTTCTTCAGGCGCTCGAGTTACCTTATAGGGTTGTGCTTTTATCAACTTGCGATATGTCGTTTGCTTCTGCTAAGGTCTATGACCTCGAGCTATGGGCTCCGGGGGAGGATAAATGGCTTGAGGTTTCCAGCTGCAGCAATTTTTTGGATTTTCAGGCGAGACGCGCTAATATCCGTTTTAGGCCATCCGATGGAGGTCCGCTTAACTTTGTTCATACCCTCAATGCAAGTGGTGTGGCACTTCCAAGGCTTCTTGTTGCTATATGGGAGAATTATCAGACCGAACGTGGAACAGTAGTAATTCCACTGGCACTGAGACCTTATATGAACGGCCAACAAGAAATCGAACCGAGGTTATAACACTTGGAGAAGAAAAGACGGAAATACCGCATTGTCTATAAAGGCTTGCCTTTTTTCTATTCAATTATTGCTGTTATAGCGGCTATTCTTATCGTTTTATCGATTTTTTTAATCATCGACTACACCCGTAAATCGACTTCCATACACAATAGGCGAATTCTAAACGCTTATTCTCGCCTGTGGGCTTTGGCCTCGACAAAAAGTGTCGGTGGCGCAGAGATGAGTATATTTTTCGAGGAAATTATTAATAAGAGTGATTTCCCTATGGTTTTAACCTCTATCGAGGGCGAACCGATGTTCTGGCGAAACCTAGGTATAGCTCGCTCAGATACCTCGCTTGCCTCGAGACAGAAATTGCGCGAGGAAATCGAGAAAATGCGCCAAAAGCGTGTTCCTGTGCCTATATATGTGGGCGAGACAGACAAAGTGTTGGGATATATCTACTTTGGTGAACCATCTTTCATCGAATGGTTGAGAGTTATACCCGCGATTATTCTGATTCTTGTGGCATTGTTGTTTGTGTTCTCCTATATAACATACAATAAACTCAAATTTTATGAAGAGCAGAATATCTGGTTGGGAATGGCGCGTGAAACAGCACACCAGCTTGGAACTCCCATTTCGAGCTTGATGGGGTGGAACGAGCTTTTAAAAGAGGAAGTCCGCGAAGCAGCGATGCTGGGGGCATTTAGACATACGACTCGCACTCCTCGAGAAATATTGAGCCGAATGTCAGAAGATATTCAAATATTAAACAAAATAGTCCTTCGTTTCAGTCAGGTCGGCTCTATGCCCGAGCTAGAACCAACTGAATTACCGTCGTTAATTCATCACTCGGTGGCTTATCTTCGCCAACGAATGCCGCGTCTTAAAGGAAAGATGGAAATAATCGAGCAGTATTATCCTGTTCCACCGATTATGGCCAACCAGATGCTTTTGTCATGGGCGATAGAGAACCTTATTAAAAACTCTATGGAAGCAGCGCCCAAAGTTGGCGGGAAGATAAAAGTTGCTACTAGAGTGGATGTCGAACAACAGAATCTGCAGATAATTGTGACAGATAACGGCAAGGGAATATCTGCTCGAAACGCCCGTAGGGTTTTTTCCCCCGGATACACAACAAAAAAGCGCGGTTGGGGACTTGGCCTTTCCCTTGCTAAACGCATTGTCGAAGAATATCATTTCGGGAAGCTGTATCTTCTCGAAAGTAAACCATTTGAGAAAACAACGCTTGTTATAAGCTTTCCTTTGGAAAAAAGTGCGGTTGTAGAAAAGGGGAAATATGCCCGAAAATAAAAGAATAATTTGGGCTGATGACGAGATATTGCAGCTTAAACCCCATGTTATTTTTCTTGAAGAGAGAGGGTATTCAGTCGAGGAGGTCCATTCCGGGGAGGACGCAGTGGAGCTTGTCCAAAACGGAGAATACGACCTTATAATTCTCGATGAGATGATGCCCGGTATGGATGGGCTTACTACTCTCGAAGAGATTCGCAAAGTAAATAAACACATTCCTATTGTGATGATAACTAAGTCGATGGAAGAAGCCCTTATGGAGGATGCTATCGGCAAGGAGAT
>JAGLDC010000040.1 GCA_023145965.1 bacterium
TCCACATCAGATACTCTCAACCTTGAAGAAGATATTCGAATCTGACAGGATAGTCGGCCAACAGCTTACCCGCGATTATACCTCGGAATACCGAGATATGGTTACACGCCCCTCGCAGAAGGCAACCCCCCGTCAGTGGCTCGATTTAGCCTATTGGCTCGCCGAGTGGGATGTCATTTTTGATAACCACCCAGAGCTCGGCTTGACTCAGACCCATAGGGAATTCCGCAGGGAATGTAACACCGAATTTGGGAGATATATCGAATCCAATTATGAAAAATGGGTATGGAGTGATCCCGATCAACGGCCCATGCTCTCTGTCGATGTTGGTGCGAATAGTGTTATTCCAGCGTTAGCAGCGGGCGAGAAGGTCTTTTTTGTGGTGATTGACTGTATGCGCCTCGATCAATGGTTATCCGTTGAAAGGATGCTTTCAGATTATTATAATGTTAGTACTGAAGTTTTCTTCTCGCTATTACCCTCGGCGACACCGATTGCCCGAAATGCAATATTCAGTGGCCTTTTTCCTTATGATATTTCCAAGAGATACCCCGAGTTATGGATAGACCCGACCGAGGACTCCACTTCCCGCAATCGTTATGAACATCAGCTTATGGATAAGCAGATAGCGCAAAATGGTATAAGGCTTAAAGGGGACACGAAATATATCAAAATTCTTGATCCCGAAGAGGGCGAAAGTCTTGTGTATCGTCTGAAAAGCTATCTTTCTGCGCCAATGACAAGTGTTGTAGCCAATTTTCTCGACATTCTCGCGCATAGCAGAGCGGCAAGCGAGGTTCTCAGGGAGATATCTCCGGACGAATCGGCCTATCGAAGTGTGATGAAGACTTGGTTTGCTCACTCGAGTTTGCTCAAGACGCTTATCGCGATTGCTGACGAGAATGTTACAGTTATTATCACTACCGATCACGGGAGCACAATTGGTAGGCGCGGAACAAAGGCATTCGGCAAAAAAGACACCTCGACTAACCTTCGATATAAGTATGGAGATAACATTAACTGTGAGGATCGAGGTGGAATCTTCATTCGCAACCCAAAAGACTGGCGTTTACCTAGTTTCACAAAAACGACTAATTATATTATAGCCAAAGAAGACTATTATTTTGTATATCCGACACATTTCTCGCAGTTCGAACGGCAATATAAAAATAGCTTCCTTCATGGTGGTATAAGCCTCGAGGAAATGGTAGTTCCATTAGCAATTCTTCGACCCAAATGATATCCGAGGTCGAAATTATAACTCACTCGGCTGAAGAATCCCTCCAGTTTGGCAAAAAAATAGCGGAAAAGCTCAGTCCCGGGGATGTTGTTGCGTTTTACGGTGGCCTCGGGGTGGGTAAGACCACTATGATAAAGGGTATGGCAAGGGCATTCGGAATAGACTCGACTGAGGTTTCGAGCCCAACATTCGCGCTGATACACGAATATCCCGGTGTTAAAACTATTTATCACATAGACCTTTATCGACTGGATAAAAAAGAAGAAATAGCCCAATTAGGGCTTTGGGAGCTTTTCGATGGAGAGGGTATTTCTCTGGTGGAGTGGGCGGAAAAAGGAGAATTGTTCTTACCCGAAAGAACTATTCGTGTGAATATTCAGAGTCTCGGCGATAACGAAAGAAAAATAGTCGTTCAGCAACAGTCAAGAGGTGTAGGATAGTTACGGTATAATGCAGAATAAATTGTATAGGATGGAAGAAGGCTATAGATGAGTAAAAAAAATCGAATAATATTGGTTTTGAGTGCGATCATAGCAGTTTCCGCGATGGCAAACATAGCTAAAATCGAACCTTCGCTTCTCGATGCTGAAAATGATTCTCTTTTAGTATGGGTCTTTTTTCAAGATAAAGGTCTAGGGAATAGGAATATCGCATCTATCGCTCGTTCTACATTGTCAAATCGAGCTATCGAGCGCAGGATAAGTGCCGATGTGGAGTTCGATATATATGATGTGCCTGTAAATAATATATATGTGGAGGAAGTTGTTAACCTTGGCGCACATTTCCGAAGGCAAAGCCGATGGTTAAATGCTGCTTCTTTTGCAATGAATCAAACAACGGTGAACCGGATAGCCGAACTCGAGTTTGTTAAAGAGATACGCGCTATAAGGACGTATCGGAGGCCGCTCGAACCGACTACGAGATTGAGACCCTTTGAGGATGACACACTCACCGATTCGTTTTATGGCCCCACTTTCCCGCAACTTGCGATGCTTGGCGCTACTCATTTACACGAGATGGGTTATGCCGGGCAGGGAGTGCTTGTGGGAATACTCGATTCCGGTTTCCGACTTACGCATAGAGCATTCGATAGCCTGAATATCATCGCGCAATATGATTTCATGCATAACGATACCAGCATCGATTATGACACGCTCGCAGGGGACACCGATTTCTATGGTTTCCGGCATGGGACTTATTGTCTCGGTGCGATAGCAGCTTATTCGCCGGGAGAGGTTATTGGCGTTGCATATCATGCCTCGGTTGCGCTTGCAAAAACCGAGGATGTAGATAGTGAATATGTAACCGAGGAGGATAACTGGGTTGCCGGAATGGAGTGGCTCGATTCTATCGGTGTGGATATTACCTCGAGTAGTCTTGGTTATTCGGATTTCGACGCCGATACACCATATACATTGGCCCACCTCGACGGCAACACTATGCTCACAACCATAGCCGCAGATATTGCCGCCTCACGCGGTATTTGTGTTATTAATTCCGCTGGTAACGAGCGGACAAATCAGTCCTGGCCAACACTGATATCCCCCTCCGATGGTGATTCTGTGCTTGCTGTGGCAGCTGTCGGATACGATAGAGTTTTCGCGCCATTTTCTAGCCCCGGGCCTACCGCCGATGGTAGGATTAAACCAGATGTTTCGGCTGTGGGTTACGGGAATATCTTGGTTAATCCCTATGCCAATGAAGGCTATACCTCGGGTTCAGGAACTAGTTTTTCCTGTCCGCTTATTGCAGGTCTTTGCGCAGTAGTTAAAAGCGCAAACCCCGATCTTTATGGATACAACCTCGCGATGGCTGTGCGCTCGAGTGGTGACCGCGTAAGAGCCTATGACCCAATATATTCGGCGGATTCCGCCGATTTTGACTATGGCTGGGGCATCCCGCAGGGACCGGTAGCAGCAGGATTTACCACAGGATTTTACGGTAGAGCTATCGATGCTCAATCCGGTAATATCATCGCCAACAAAGAGATTAGCTTTATTTATTTCGATACAAACATAGTGTTGACAACCGACACCTTCGGTATCTTTGTCGAACCGATGGCTGAGATGGGCGCCGTGTTATCCCTCTTAATTCCGGGCTATGCCTTCTCTTTAGACTACGCTGTCGATGGTCTGGGACATGCGGTTAGATTCAACCGCCTCGGGCAAGGACAACAGCTTCAAGTTTTCCCTAATCCAGCGAACGAATGGATAAAAGCTGTGGCGTATATTGGCCAGAGCGCTAGGTTTACAGTATGGACGACTTCGGGCGAGCTTGTCCACGATTATAGCTGGGCATTGGCTGAGAAGCTTCAATATCTCTGGGATTTGAATAATAACGATAACCTCGCGTTAGCCAATGGAATTTACATAGTAAGATTGGCTACTGAGGATGATTCGGTAATCGAAAAAATCGCCATTGTCCGCTAATGAGATTTATTCACTGGATCGGTAAACATGGTGCTTTATTTCTCACTTTTGTATGGGTTTTCACAACAGCTATTGCCCTAGCTGCACCTTTATTAGCAAAAAGAGCCCCTTTGCTTTCCGGTGGATGCTATCTTGGCCTGAAGCCTCTCTGCCATCAGCTTCCTGATAGAAGTTTTTTTATCCTAGACCATAAGATGGGTCTTTGTGCCCGTTGTTTCGGTATATTTGGTGGGATGTCATTTTTTGGCATACTTTCTCTTGTTCTAAAACGAAAGTTGTCTTTGCCATTGTGGGCGATGTTCGCGCTTGTTGCACCTATGGCGATAGATGGCTCCGCTCAGTTATTCGGTCTATGGAGCACAGGCAACTTAATGCGTTTTATTACAGGAATTCTAGCCAGTTTTGGTATTGTGTTTTGGATTTATCCCATTATATTTGAGATGAAATTGAGAGAATAAGCAAACAGAGGCTGTATAGAGCTTGGTTGTTCGTTGAGGCTAGGGTCTGATCGAAGAAAATTTAATTCTTATCGGAGCCGAGAATAATAAAAATAATTAATAAGAATACTCTGTAATATAGATTCGCAAGGAGGCATTATGGGTTTTGTAGGAATAGCCGGCTGCTTTGGTATTTTGGCGGTTTTCGTAATCGCCCTTGTTGTTATAGTTATCACGCTATACAACAAACTCGTGGGGTTAAAAAACCGCGCCGAGAACGCATGGGCTGATATAGATGTCCAGCTTAAGAAGCGCTACGACCTAATCCCAAATCTCGTCGAGACAGTGAAAGGTTATGCCAGCCACGAGAGTGAAACGCTGGAGAATGTAATAAAGGCGCGCCAGCAAGCTATTCAGGTCACTGACGATGTGGCCAAAATGGCACAGGCGGAAAATGTTCTCACACAGGCTCTTCGACAACTTTTCGCTGTAGCTGAAAGTTATCCTGACCTCAAAGCAAACCAGAACTTCCTCGAACTTCAAGCTTCGCTCGAAAAAATCGAGAATGATCTTTCCGATAGCAGACGCTATTATAACGCTGTCGTTCGAGACCTCAATACAACTGTCGAAAAAGTTCCAACGAATTTTGTCGCGATGCTGTTCCATTTCACAAAGAGGGAATATTTCGAGATAGAAGATGTAGCACAAAAAGAGGCTCCAAAGGTCGATTTCGGAAAAAGTTAATTATGAACAAGAAGATTTTGCGTTTACCATAGGAGGAATTCCATGAAATTCGCCCATATTGTTTTTATTGTAGTCTTACTACTGACAATTTCGCAGGCCAATGCCTATCTTATCGAGTCGTTTCATTCCGACATAGAGATGTTCACCAATTCTTCCTATGAGGTTGAAGAGCGTATCGAGGTCAATTTTGGGAATGAGCAGAGGCATGGAATTTATCGAGATATTGTTTATAAATATCGTCTTCCTATGAGGACGTATAGAGTTCTCGTGAATATTCTAGATGTTACAGACGATTCCGGAAACGAATACGATATCAAGGTTAAAAAGCAGGGCGATTATGTGAATATTCGTATTGGCTCGCCTAATTACACTGTTAGTGGAACTCATGTATATCGGATACGTTACCGAGTCGAAAATGGGATGCTGTTTTTCGATGATCATGATGAGCTTTATTGGAATGTTACCGGCACCGAGTGGCCCTGCGAGATAAAAAAGGCATCGGCAACTGTGCGCCTTCCTGTTGGGACACCCGAGGGCGAAATAAAAACTATTTGTTTCAGCGGAGCATATGGCTCGGAAGCCCATAACTGTGACTCAAATATTGGCGATGGAGAGGTCGATTTTTGGGCGACAAATGCGCTTGGAACATACGATAATCTTTCTATTGCTGTCTCGATCCCAAAGGGAATACTTAACAAACCGGGATTTGCGAGTTGGGTGCGTTGGTATCTCCTCGATCTGTGGCCGCTTTTGCTTTTCTTATTCTGGGCTTTATGGCTTGTAATCAAGTGGAATAAGGCTGGACGCGACCCTGTGAAGATGTCTGTCGCACCGAGATATGAGCCGCCAGAAGATCTCGCGCCTGCAGAGGCTGGCACGCTTATAGATGAGAGTGTTGATATACGAGATATGACATCGACGATAGTCGATCTTGCAGTGCGCGGTTATATTAAAATATTCGAAATCGAGAAGAAAAAAATAGTCCTCTTTAAAAAAAGCGATTATATTTTGGTGAAACTTCGAAATCCCAATAATTCGCTCAAATCTTATGAAAAGAAGGTGTTATCTGCACTGTTTGAACGAGGAAGCATAGAGCCTGAAGACCGCGTGCAGCTCGATAGTATTGCCCCGGGAAACGAAAACAATGAGGCGATAACGATTTCGAGCCTTAAAGATAAATTTTATATGGAGCTTCCAATAATAAAGGACGCTATTTATGACGGCCTTGTGGCGAACAAATATTTCCCTTCGCGCCCGGATCATATTCGGCAGAAATATGCCGGTTTTGGGATAGTCCTTCTTGTCGTGGGTTTCCCCATCGCTGCCTTTGCTTCGAATTGGGCTTTTATTGCGAGTTTTGTTCCAGCTGGTCTAATGACTATTATTTTCGGTAAATTTATGCCTAGAAAAACCAAAAAAGGTGCGATTTCTGCAATAAATGTTGCTGGTTTCGAGGAGTTTGTCCGAAGGGTCGAGAAGGATCGTATCGAGCGGATGGCTACTGAGGATCCTACAGTATTCGAAAGACTTCTGCCCTATGCTATGGCTCTCGGTGTTGCCGATCAGTGGGCCGAGGCTTTCGAGGGGATATTCAAGGAAGCACCGAAATGGTTCGTTTCCGGGTCTGGGCAAGCATTCCACACACACCTTTTTGTGCATAGTTTAGGCGGGGCAATACACAGCACGGGTGCGGCTATGGCGGCTCGCCCCCGATCATCCGGCGCTGGTGGTGGTCATAGTGGTTTCGGTGGTGGTGGTTTTTCAGGTGGTGGTTTCGGTGGTGGTGGTGGCGGTGCATGGTAATTGATACATTGCTGGCATTATCCATTCTAGAACAGTGTATTCATATTAATCATTGAGGAATAATGTGAACAAAATAAATGTCCTCCTCGCAGTATAACATGGGAAATCGAGGCTTAACTCCTACGCCAATTGTGACTCCAGCGGCTCTTCTTGTTATTCTTAGCCACAATTGGAAATTAAGAAGATGAGCAATTTATAAATTGCCCCCACAAAGTGAGGGTTTCGATTTCTAGGATAGCCGTGTAAATTTCATTTCGAGCAAAACAAGAAATCTCGCTGAAGATGATGGAGATTTATACCCTTCAGATCGAAATGATAGCAAAAGCGAATTTATCTGAATGCAAATTAAAATATCGGCAGAAGCTTCAATATCGTTCGGATGTGCTTCGAAAGGCTGAGTAAATTGTGCAAAAAGGCGATTATGAAAAAGATGGTGCATTTGAAAAGAAAACGAATCAATAAGATGTAAGTGGTTGTGGCAAAAAAAACGCCGTTGGCGCGGGAAATGGGTTGTGCTTTGGAAGGGATTTTTGCATCCGAAGGAACCGCAAAAATCGTGACAGCGCGGAGGAGATGGGAAAATCGGAACGGCGGCTAATTCAAATTCGGTAGCTGGGTTGGCCGCCATCATTCGGAATTAATGACCGAGAAGATTTTTTTACCTGAGATAATTAAACAATCTTTTTAAGGAAAAGGATCTGTGTCCTCAGTTTAATATATTATTGAAAACTAGAATACATATATTGGAGCAATCCTTTGGATCGCCCGAGTTCAATAATCAAATATCATTTAATAGTTCTGCTTCATCCTTGATTTTTTATCTGAGTCATCCAGATACGGGTGAAAGCTTGATAAATTTTCTTTCGTGATGTGCAATTAAAGAAATTGGAGAATAAAATGGAAGAGAAGGTTTCGAAACCAAAAAAATATGCCTTGTTCTTGAGTGGTGGTGGAGCGCGAGGATCGTTTCAAGTTGGTGCACTCAAACACCTCATTGGTGATCTCAAACGTAATTATAGCATAGTCTCCGGTTTTTCGATAGGTGCACTATCTGGCTCCATGATTGCACAGGACGATTTTTTAGGTCTATTAGATATGTGGCAGGGCGTTGACTCGTTTTTCGATGTGATTGCGGGTAATCCGCGATTTTACAAAGGTCTTCTTTCCATGAAGCCTCTTCGCAAACTCCTTGAAAAGAAAATTGATGTCGAGAAAATTCGTGAATCGCCTGTAGAGTTTTTTTTCAGCGCGGTTGATTTGCAGAGAGGGATTAATGTCCAACTCGACAAGAATGCTGAGCCTTTCATGGACTGGTTGTTGGCTTCGGCATCTCTCCCCGGAGTATTTCCTCCCATGGAAATAGGTGGCCATCAGTATGTAGATGGTGGTGTTCTCGCAATGAAACCACTTGCGCCATGCATCAAAGCTGGTGCGGATGTTATCGATGTAATCTTGTGTGCACCGCTTACTGATTGGTCCACGAAGCAAAAATTTGATACTATATTTGAAAATATTGTTAGAAGCATAGAACTAGCTCAAACAGAAATAATAGGGATCGATATTGCTAATTGTCGGATGATTAATAAAGAGGTTGCGAAATGGCGCGATGTCAAAGACGAGGCGAATTTCATCGAGAATTTCGTTCTTTGGAAGGTCGAACGAAAGAAGAAATTCCCTTTAGGTAAACTCAGGCAGATCGAATTAAATATTATCGAACCACCGGCGGATATTATTGGTGTTCTAGAAATTAGCAAGGATAAAATTAAGAAGGCAATCGACCTAGGATATAAAAAAGCTGTTGATCTTTCGTTGAAAAGTAACGATAATTAAAATGATAAAAATTTTCGCCCGGAAATATTATGCTTGAATTTGATCCTACAATTCTTGTTCCGCTGTATCCAGATGAAGAAAAAGCCTTCAGAAGAAAAGAGAATTGGCAGCGAAGAATGATCGCCTGGTTCGGCTTCGGGACGGGAATCTCATTTGTCATAGAATTTGCAAGGTCATATTATTTTCTTATTGCTGGGCGAAATATCGAAAACCTACACCCTGAATCAGCTCAACTCGACTTGGAGTTTAACGCTATTCTCGGTATAGTTCTCGGCTTATTTATTGCTTTAGGCCCTGTTTTTTTCGCTTTTAAGATGAGCAGGAATAAACCTCAAGGATTTGCTGCAGAAAAATTCGATAAAGGCAAGATAAAAGCGTGGTTCACTGGTATATTTTCCATTGTCGTTGCGGTAGCTATATTGATTTTAGCCGGGCTGTTTATTGCCGGTTCGATGGTATATCGATGGGAGGCTGGGATTGGCGAAATGGAGTTCGTTGTTTTATTTGGTGCTTTTTTCCTTGCTGGTCCGCTTCTTGCCGAGGGGTTTTTGTCAATTTTTGCTACCGGACGAAATATCAAGCAGGTCTATGTTCTTAGGCGCGGGCGCTGGAAGAAGGGTTAGCCTTTCTAGAAAATCCTAATTGAATTTTAATGAAGAGCAAATAAACAGGCTTTCGAACTGTGTCGAGTGCCCGCGAAGCTGTGGTGTTAACCGATTCGATGCCATGGGATATTGCCGTTCCCATGCTATTCCCAAGATCGCTAGTGTAAACCTGCATTATGGGGAAGAACCTCCAATTTCCGGTGAACGGGGCTCCGGAACGATTTTTTTTTCCGGTTGTAATTTGTCCTGTATATTTTGCCAGAATTATCCGATTAGCCAGCTTGGCAACGGTAAGGAAACAAACCTAGATAGCCTTGTTGATGCGATGCTAAGGCTTCAAAAACGCGGCGCACATAATATTAATTTCGTTACTCCATCACATGCGACAGTTACTTTAGAAGTCGCAATTCCCGAAGCCAGAAAACTCGGCCTTGAAATACCAATAGTTTATAATACATCTGGCTACGACTCGCTCCAGCAACTTCGCAGATTGGACGGACTTATTGATATATACCTTTCAGATATCCGCTATGCTGATCACGAAGTTGCAGAAGAATTGTCGAATGCGCGCGATTACCCCGAAGTCAATCGAGTTGCGTTAATCGAGATGCAGCAGCAAGTTGGCAATCTCGACCTCGACAAGCATGGTATCGCTCGCCGAGGTCTGGTAATTCGACACCTGGTCTTTCCATGCGGTCTCGCGAACACCTCTTCTGCCCTCGATTTCATCGCTAATGAGATTTCGCCTGAAGCTCATGTCGCGCTGATGTCTCAGTATTTCCCTGCCTATAAGGCTGTCGATTCGCCTTCATTAAACCGTAAAATAAACAAAGAGGAGTGGGTCGAGGCTGTGCGCCTTTTTCGTTCATCTGGTCTTAATGGCTGGGTGCAGAAAAAAGAGTAAGATAGTATCTCAAAAATAATCTTTCTATGTGCTTCTTCGGCGCTGTCACGATTTTTGCTATTTCTTGGGGTTTGGTAGTAATAGAAACCTTGATTAGCGCAAAAATCCGCACCTGCCACCACGCTGTCACAAAATTTGCAGAATCGGCAAATTTAGCGCCAGCGTCCCTACCCGCGCCAGCGCCTATGATTTCGCTTTAAAGAAAAGAGCAAAGTATGTTCGCGGCCGGCGCGAGGGAGTAGTGGAAAGGTTTTGGGGAGTCCGTGTGCAAGAAAATGGCAATATTAAAGAGATTATTCACTTGCACGGAGCGTGCCGGCCGCTTAGTCGAGCGAAATCTCGGTCTTTACTGTTGTTTAGTTAAAAACAAATAAGTATATTGGAATAATTGAAATGGAGGTTTTATTGAAGCTCGACCCAGAAGGTAAAAAATATATCTATGTTTTCTTGGTCATAGCGGTTTTTTGTGCTATGACTCAAAGCATTGTTGGTTATGTATTTTGCGGAGTGTCAGTTTTCTTGTCCATATTCTCAATATATTTCTTCAGAGATCCCGATAGAAAACCTCCAGACGATATTAATGCAATACTTTCTCCTGCTGATGGCTTAGTCGCGACAGCGAGCGAATACCAACATCCGACACTCGGTAAATGCAATAGAATAGGCATTTTCATGAATATATTTGACGTTCATGTTAATCGCTCGCCCATCGATGCGAAGGTTACTGGTCTCGAATACAAAGAAGGGACATTCAAACACGCTGGCACGGAGGGTGCATTCGAGAACAACGAGCAAATGATTATTGATCTCGAAGGCGATGGTATAAACATACAGGTAATTCAAATAGCCGGTATGGTTGCACGAAGGGTAATTTGTCGGTTAGAAAAAGGACAGGGAGTAAAACGCGCGGAGCGTATCGGTTTAATACGTTTCGGAAGCCGACTGGAGGTATTTCTTCCTTTCGATAAAACCATAATTAGTGTAAAAAAGGGAGATAGGGTAGTTTGCGGAGAAAGCTCGATAGCCAGAAAAATCTAGATAATCTGAGGCCTGTTGTTCCGGGTGTGTTTACCTTTGGTAACCTGCTTTGTGGATTCCTTGCCATTCTTCATGCGATGGGAGACAATCCTATCAATGCCGCATGGTTCATTCTTATAGGAGCTTTTCTCGATGCCCTCGATGGCAAAGTTGCACGCCTTGCCAAAGGGGCTACCCCTCTCGGCGTCCAGCTCGACAGTCTCGCGGATTTCCTTACATTCGGCATAGCACCGATAATAATGATGTTTGGAGTAGGCTGTTTCGACCTTCGCGATTGGCGTTTAGCAATAGGTCTTTTATATCTATTTGCAGGCGCTTACAGGCTTGCAAGATTTAACTTAGAAGCAGTGCCCGAAGGGGTTGATAATTTTACAGGGTTACCTATACCGGCTGCGGCTCTAACTGTCGCTAGTGGCGTTCTCTTTATTCAAAAGGTATGGCCTCCTATTGTTGGTAACGGTTCTTTGGGTGGGGTGGCTATTATGGCATGGCTTATGGTCTCTAATGTGCCATATCCCAAGAGGTTACCAAGGTTTAAATTATCCAGACAGAAGAGCATAGTATTTGTTATACCAATATTGATATTAATTTTAGGATTGATTTTAGCACCCGTTTATTTAATTTATCCTATGATGATTATTTATGTGGCTTTCGGTTTAGCTAGGGCTGTTTTTAATTCATTGACACATCGTAAGGAGAGATTGGATGAAAAATTTCAAAGCAACGGTGAATGTTCGAAAGAAGGCGACGGTGGCGGATCCGGAGGGGAAGACTATTAGCGAAGCTCTCGTCAGATTAGGATACGAGGAAGTTAAAAAGATTAGGACCGGCAAGGTTTTTAATGTTGAGATAGCAACGATAGATGCCGACAAAGCTCGTGGAATAGTCGAAAAAATCTCAGAGGAGATTCTTTCGAATCCTATAATAGAAGTTTTCGATTTTGAAATAGAGGAGTTTTAGTGTTAGTTGGAGTTGTAGTTTTTCCAGGAAGCAACTGCGACCGCGATGCCCTTTGGGCTATCGAGAAGGGCCTCGGGGAAAGCGCCAAATTTATTTGGCACCACGACAGAAACCTCTCGAATGTAGACCTGGTTATTTTACCGGGAGGGTTCTCTTATGGCGATTACCTTCGCACAGGGGTTTTTGCGCGTTTCAGTCCGGTAATGGAGTCCGTAAAGGATTTCGCAAAAAAGGGTGGCCTTGTAATCGGGATTTGTAATGGGTTTCAAGTTCTTCTGGAGGCTGGATTACTGCCCGGCGCACTGATTGCAAATAAAAATTTACGTTTTCTTTGCAAGGATGTTTTTATTCGCGTAGAAAAAGACGATGGTCCATTCTCGAAGTCGATGTCTGTTGGCGAGGTGCTACAAATACCCATCGCCCATTTCGGAGGCAATTATTTTGCCGAACCAGAAGAGCTTGCAAAATTGGAATCGAATGGCCAGGTGGTTTTTAGATATTGTAATAAGGATGGTGATATTACAGCTGAGTCGAACCCTAATGGTAGTTTACATAACATCGCTGGCATAACCAACGAACGCGGAAATATCATGGGGATGATGCCGCATCCTGAAAGGTGTAGTGAGGCTATTCTCGGGTCTGATGATGGACTAGGCATTTTTGCAAGTGTTAAGAAATATCTAGGTTTAATGGAGGAAAATATTGTCAGAAGGGCGTAAGAGGTTTGCTGTAGTTCTTCTCGCTGTTGTCGTGGGGCTTTTGGCTGGAGCTTTGATTACAGAGATACTGAAATTCATCCTTCCAATAGGTGTAGTAAAGACATTTTTTATGAAGGAGGTTGGATTCGGCTTAAATCCAATGGAGATAGACCTTGCGATTATACAATTCACTTTTGGATTGAGGATGAGTTTTAACTTCGTTTCTCTTGTGGCTATTGGACTTACGGTCTACTACTTCAAGTGGTGGCTGTGATGTTTGGGCGGATAATGTTGTATAATTTTGAAGTATCAAAAAAAGTTGTTGACATTTAATTTGAACAGTTTATACTTTAGTTGAACACATAGCGAGCAATGCTTCGTGTAATGTGATAAACAGAAGCGCTAAGTTCCTTCAAAGTAATAGGATAATTGCGCTAAACTTTGTTAAATAGAAAGTGTTCTTAAAAAAACGCATTCCTACAAAGGGAGAGGAGTTGAAATGAAAAAGGTCGGATTTGTCGTTATAGCGGCCATTTTAGCCGTTTCTGCTATGGCTGGAGTCCATATGGATAAAGCTGTGAGCGCGATGACTTATGTAACCGATCCAGCTAATGGGTTATATAATCCCGTCGAGGGATTACCGTGGGTTAATGGTGTTAATTCACCTACTGCGGCAGCACCAGCGCTGGACAATCAGTCGCCATCGTATCTCGGAGCCTATTTCTATTCGACTGCCGCATTAATCGCAGGTATGCATGCAACCGGTGTTAACACCGACTGTGCAGACAATGCGATTGAGAGGGTGTTCATCTGGAATTACAACAGCACTGGACATCCCGTTGCAGGCGTCGAACCATGGTGGAACGAAAATACCGGTATGCTGGGTTTCGTCCCGGATAGCATGATCATGTGTGATGCCCTTATTCCATGGCGTCTCGATCCGGCAATGGCTATGCCGGGTAGTGTTCATGAAATTTATCTCGAGAAAGTGCTTTGGAGTATGTATTTTCTCACTATCAGCGGGGAAATAGAGTACACACCGTATATCGCGAAAACCCTTCGCAGCATTCGGAATAATCCCACTTTCTTCAATGGCGGGACTGGCGCGATTAAATACGATAATACGGATAACCTCTATCTTACAGCCCTTTGGGGGCTTGTTCTAGAAAGCTACACGAGGTCATGGGAGCTTTATCCCGTCCGTGAACGCGCGATCCGACCCCCGGTTCTCGATTATGACTGGACCTATGAGTCTGAAGCAGCATGGCTTTATGTTCAAGCGATGATGAGCTATTATTTCGGTGTGACTCTACCGGGGTGGTGGAGCGATTTTCATTGTCCTCCCAGCGCTACTATGGCGCCTATGGATGCCGCACGCGGACTCGAAAGGTGGGAGTATCTTCCGATTATGATGTTCGCCGCTATTTCCGGAAACACAACGGTTGCTGAAGACCTATGGGATGACAATTTAGACGACGTAACGCCTCAGCAGTGGAGACAGGATGTCCGTGATTATTTCTGGACAGGACCACTCTTCGATGGAACGCGTTGTGTTTATGATCCTCTTGGAAGATGGCCCGGGATTACAAGCCATTACGATATTGCAAATGTCGAGATGTATATGGCCACCGAAGATGCCAAGTATGCTGAGAGAATAATCGAGGTCGAAACCGATTATTGGGATCCTAATCAGTGGAGTGGTGATTACTACGTTCATAGTGGACCCATGTATAATCCCACAGTGATTTGGAATGGTCTTCATGCTTGGGCTTTAGCTCATGTGCCTTCGGTTGAAATTACCGGAATAACGAGTAATCTACCGAGTCTTGGCATTTTGCCTTATGACTACAATGCCAACACCGGTCAGGATCATGTCGTTACCGTTCGCGTTACTAATACCGGTCTCGTGCCCGTTGACGACCTTGTTCTCGAATTCGACGAGGTCTATTTCTCCGGCACACGTTCGGATATGGTAGCGGCTCCGAGGATTCCAGTTGGCGCTTATGTCGATGTGACTTACGATGTCGGTGGTCCTGGCATGGCCGGCGATCACTCGATAGATTGTGATTTTACAGTCGCCAGCGCCGCACATGTCGATTACACTGTTATTGATGACGATCTTTTTATAAATGTTCAAGATCCAGCTCAAGTGGATGTTGTTTTCTGTGGCGGAAGCCCGGAAAGCGCGCCTCTCAATCCGTTTATCACTATCGGCCAGGAATTCGAGTTCGAGGTCGAGATTTGGAATAACGGCGGCGCTACGATTCGCGAGGTCGAGATCGATCTTACGCAATCCAGTCCATACGGCCTTATCTTAGATTTCCCCGATGGAACGCATTTCTCCGGGTTGGTCGAAATCGCCGGTGGAACTTTTGGAAGCGTTCTTTTCCGCGCTATCGCTCCATTGGGAGTCGGCGGGATTATTGGCGACGACATCCATGTCGACGTCGATCTGGTTCGCGCGGTGGACGAGAACACGCGCACCGATATCGTTTTCGGGATTCTTACCGACGACGAGGAGGATTTCGATATTCAATATCCTCCGTTGCTCACGGTTACCAATATAAATTCCGCGCCGTTCTGGCTTAACGCAACCAATACCGTCGATGTTACGGTTGCGATAAGCAATGCGGCCGGCGATTATGCTACCGCAGATTCTATCGACGTTTATAATCAAATGGTCGAATTTGTGGCTTCGGTAGTCGGTGGCGTTGGCGGTGCCGATCTTCCGAGCGCGGCACCGGCGAATATTCCTGCGGGAAATGCCGCCAATGTGGTATTCACAGTCGATAACGATGGCGTTACCGAAAATGCTATCGTTGATATAGAGTATACCGGAAATTACCACGATGGTAATGACGGTGGAAACGCCGAACCAATGGCCAGCCCGCTCACCGGTACCGATGCAGCCGGAATGGGAATCGATATTCTCGCTCCGACGGTGAATCCGGTCGCTCCGGTCGCAGGCGCCACATGGCCTGGCGACAATGTCGTCCAGATCGACGCGAATGATAATCTAAGCGGCGTCAATAGCGTGACGATTTATCTTCGCGACGAGGTCGGCGGACTGTATTGGAACTTCGCAACTGGAGTTTGGCAAGCTGGTTTCACTAGAAGAACTTTCACTTACAATGCTGTTTCCGGTTATTGGGAGAGAACTTTAGCCAACCATCCTTCGGGCGAATACATTATGTATATCGACTGCGATGATAATGCCGGCAACGATATGCCGACCGATTATGTCCCGATTGGCGATGTCGCATATATACACATCGTAGAGATCTGGACTGATCTTTGGAGAGGAAGTATTGCAGCTCCGTTGCCCCATGGTTCAACTTGGGATTATGAGTGCGATTGGAACTGGGCCTATCGCTGCAGTGTGATGGTCTATAATCCGAATGCCTTTATCGTCGAGGATGTTGTTGTCGATCTATACAGCATTTCGCCTTATACGCAGGCGGGCATTGCCGATTTGACCGGCCCGATCGACATTCCGGCTCTTGAGTATATTTGGTATGTGTTCGATGTAATCGCGCCGGATTATAATTTCATCGATTCGCTTTATGCGCATACATCCGATGGAACATACGACAGCGGCAAACCTGTTGCTGAACAGATCACAGACAATGACCTTCTTATAAAAGTCGAACAACCGGCTAATTTCGCTATTGTCTCCACATGGGTGGAACCGAGCGAAATTAACAACTGGCTTGGCGATTTGGCTGACGATGTCGAGGATACTGCTCTCGTGACACTCAGACAGCAATTCCACTATTATGTTACCGTCCGCAATGACGGCAAAGATCAGATCGACAGCGTTCGCGTATCTCCATTCCAGGCTCCGGCTATGGGTAGCATAATTATTAGGATTTCGCCGACCGCTTGGATATACAACTTCGAAGCCGGTGAAGAGCAGACCTTCGAATTCCAGGTAACCGCCTCGGCGGGTGACCCCGGTGATTGTCCTGTTCAATGGGATCAGGATTTAGGTCTCAGCCTCATTGGCGCATCTTTTACTGCTCACAACCATGAGCCCGGCTATGTTATCGGTCTCTCATCGGTAATCGACGACCGCGCGCCGATAGGGATTCAACAGCATCCGGTTCTCGTGACCGATGATTGGGCTATCGAAGGAACATCCATTCCGGCCGAGACCACATGGATTAATATGACCAATACAGTGGCGTTTGATCTTTGGACGATCAATCCGCTGGCGATGTGCTGTGGGACACCGTATAACGATCGTGCCGCAGTCGATAGGATTCTCAGCGATCCGATTCATTATCCAGCTCTTCTTGAGTTCTGGGATTTCTCCGATCCCGATCCTTGGGATCATGTTCAGACCGACGAACATATCGATGGGCTTATGGCTCATACGGTCACGGAAGATATGATCTGGCCTGGCGAGATGACACAACTTACCTGGGGTCTTTCGTGGGATGGCACTTATGGTGGCACCTCCGAGGGTGTCTGGTGGGTCATCGATCGCGTTTTCTATGGTGATAATAACAATCAACTTATTTTCTACGGGATGAATAGCCCGCATGTTGATACCTTCTCGAGAGTTATGGGTATCGATGTTTCGAGGCCGGAATGTGAGATTATCTGGCCGATAGATTCCGTCTATCAAAACTTCCCGGAGACTCTTCTCGTTCTCGCTAATGACAATCTATCCGGCCTAGTTCCGGAAAGCGTAAAGGTTCAGTTTGAGGATCCGACCGGCGCTATCTATAACGGGACGGTTTGGGGAACAGGAAGCTGTTGGTTTACTGCTCATTACGATATTACCTATGGTGCGGATACCTTCTGGTATGACACACCGACACCGACACAGGAAGGTTGCTGGACTTACAGTGCCTACTCTTATGATATTGCCGGTAACCAGTCTTTAATCGACCAAGTCGATTTCATCTGGGACGCTACCGAGCCGACCTGCGATATCATCTATCCCGCTCCCGGATATTATAGCTACACAGCGACAAATATTTGGGATCAACTCATCGAGATTTGGGCGTTAGACGACACCACTGCCGGCGCGGCCTGCGTGTCTCATGTCAAGAGCGTCTATGTCGCTATCTTCGATATTATCGATAGCGTCTGGTGGGACGGTTCCGGTTGGTTAGCTTCCGGGACGGCCTACTGGTTGCCTTGCGATCCCACAGGGGATCCTGAGGTTTGGGATTATGACGGCTATACCGATATGAGCACTGTTATTCTGGAAGTATATTCCTACTGCAGAGACAGCGCTGGCAACTTCGGTCCGCCTTGCGATACACTTCATGATGTTGTTGTTGATGAGGACAAACCGAACAGCGTAGTTACTAATCGCTTTGGAGTCGAATTACCCAATATGTGGTTCGTCGATTTAGCGGATTGGAACACGGATATGCAGGATAATTTCTGGGGCGACGCCGAGGATTATCTCACGCGCGTGGATTCTGTTCGTTATTCCGTCTGGGATAGTTTGAACAACAGCTATTGGAACGGTGCGGGTTGGGATGGTTCTTCCGGAGAGATCTGGAATACTCCCAATCAATATAATTGGGATGGTGGCGGTTGGTTTACCCCTGATTCTCCACCTCATGCTCCCGATATTGACTTAGGTATAGGTAAAGAGCTTGAGTGGCGCACTTATTTCGCGAATCCGGGATTCGGCTACTACAAGGTTCGCAGCAAGTCTTATGATGATCTCGGTCACATAGAACCTGGATTCGATGCGCAGAACGAAAAGATTCTTATCTTTGATGACTGCGCGCCGGTTATCCATCCGAGATATCCCGATGCTGGAGCTGTGTATTTCATATGGGATTGGGTAGATAGCTTTGTCGTCTATGCCTATGACAGCTGCGGCTGGAACATGGGCGGCGGAATGGGCGCACCTGTCGATGAGGTTAGATTCTGGATTATCAATCCCGATGGTAAATATTGGGGCTGGGTGCCGATTTTAGGCTGGCGTTGGTGCGATTTCGAATTGTCAATACCTGGTGTTCAGGTTAACGACAGCCTATGGAAACCGTTTAATATCCCATTGATCTCCCAGGAGGGAACTTACACGATGTTCGTTCGCGCGAGGGACTTCAATGGCAATACCGTTCTGAATGCATGGAGCTGGACGATTACGGTTTCCGGTGAGTTCATCACTATAGAAACTATTCCGAACGATCCGGGCCGCGACTGGTATTTCGTCGATGAAGACTTCACACTTCGCGTAATTGCATGGGCGCATCCAGGCGTTCCAGATGTTAGTTTCGCGCACGAGTTCTTCTTCGGTGATAACATGCCGCTACCCGAGAACTTCTCTATCGATACACCCGGCCCGTATTTTGCGTTCCGTGGAACTCTCGATGTTGTTGGTTCTTGTGATGTTCCTGTTCTCGGGCTAGAGGCCTTTGTCGATGCACCTTCGAGTTTCTTGCCAAGGGCTTCGACATCCCCGATAGATATAATACAACTCGTTGACGATGATCTTGGTGGGTTCGTTATGGATAATTCGGCTGCGAATGGTTACTGGGACGACCAAGGTAACTGGATGTGGTTGCATCACAATCGCACTACGCAGGACCCGGATTATTCCGGCCCCGACCCGATCGACACAATGTCCGTTAAAATTGTCGGTTATCAATATTGCCGCGACACCGATGTTTCCGCAGCTCCTGGCGATACTAACTGGCAACCGCTGGTTATTGTCGGCAACGCGAGCGATGGCGATAGCGTGAAACTCGAATTCGGAAATGCTAACACATTCATCGTTTATGATTACAGCATGATTGTCGAGGTTCAGGTTCAGGGAATCGGTGTTCATATCTTTACAGATAGAATACCTCTAGGTAACGGTGTTCCAATCGATAATATCCCTCCGCAAACGGTAGGCGATGTTACTATAGGTGCTGTTGGAGGCGCAATTCGTCTCGATTGGCCCGAAGCTAGACTCGGTTCCGACCTTGGCGCGACTCCAGAAATCAACCCCGAAATCAATATCGTTTATGATGTTTATCGCTTCACCGATCCGTTAACCGATCTCGATGCGAGAGCGGCAACCCCGACCTTCGTCGGTGTTACCGATACTTTCCTCGTCGATGCAGCGGGTGCGGGCGATGTAACGACGCCTTACTACTATTCGGTTAAGGCTCGCGATACTCATGGCGAGATTGTTGAGCAAATGAGCCCGGATTACACCGCTTATGTTGGTGAGGTCGATTATATTATCGATGCTGGTTGGAATCCGATCGCGTATCCATTGCCGGTTGCGGGTCTTGTTGCTCCAGCCGACTATGTCGCGCGCCTCGGTGCACCATTGGGCGATATTTACGCCTATGCTAATCCTCCGGCGCTCTGGGAAGAAATTCTTGTCGGTCCGTTCGGTCGTGATCTAGTTGATGACGGTTCCGAAGATCTCCTTGCTTATTCAGCTTGGACCGGAACGGCAACTTGGACAGGTAACCTACCTGCCGACCTTTACATCGATTATAACCTCGCCATCGGTTACAATGGTATCATGATCCCGCTTATCCGCGACGATCTTATCATGGCTAGCGATCTTTATTACGAGCTTGAAGGCCTCGGCCTCTCGCCTGTTACTATTGCTCGCATGGTCCCAAGCGATGGCTGGAATGATATTGTTGTCCATGAAGGCGCTATCTATTTCGATTTCCCAATCTATCCGGGTCAAGCTTATTTGGCATGGGTCAATGTTGCGGGAACCTGGCCGGAGTATCCAGCTCATCCTCGTCCGGCAAAATCTGCTAGAACAGTTATGCCTACTCGCACAAGCGATGCTATTCCGACTCCGAAGTGTGGTGCGATACCGATTGTCGGCGAAGACAAAGCCGATATTGAAAGAATAAGCGCCCGCGCTATATGGGGCGAGCAGGAACAGACCTGTTCCACTGATGGCAACCTCGTTAAAATCGAGTTTAGCAAGTTCGAGGGAATCGCCACTGGCGCGGAAGTTAGTGTTGAGGTTGTGGGAGACGACGGCATTTACTACGGTGAGACAGTTATCACAGTTGGTGAGGATCCGATTACGGTTGCGTCAACCTTGACATTGGCCAAGGTTGCGCCGTCTTTGCCGGAACAGTTCGCTCTTCATGGAAATGTTCCTAACCCGTTCAATCCGGCAACATCCATCGCTTTCGACCTTCCCGAGGAAACTCAGGTGGATCTATCGGTTTACAACATCACCGGCCAGATGGTGCGGAAAGTCGTATCCGAAAAACTCCCCGCCGGCTACCATCATGTAGTTTGGGACGGTAGAGTTGATAATGGCAGAATAGCTCCTGCGGGTGTGTATTTCTATACTCTTCGCGCTGGGGATTTCTCCGCACAGCGTCGTATGATGCTTGTTAAGTAAATAAATTATCTTAGCGGGGGTGCTTTTTTGCGCCCCCGCTTAACCCAATCCGCTAAGGGGGAGGGATCATGCGTTTTACAGTAGCAATTTTAATTATTCTTTTTGCATTCAGCGCGTTTGGGCAGGGTGAACCGCATTCGCTTTATGGTTTTTTGCAGAATTCGGATTCTTCGATACCGACGACGGATTGCATTAGTTTTTGCGGTTATTATGGTGTTCAGAGCTTCTGTTTTCCCGAGGACTCAGGTATAGGTAGCGTTCGCTATCTAGAGAGTTCGGGTGCTTGGCTCATACATACAGAAATATTCGATCCAGCTCCCGTTCATGGCGAGGAGATTACACTTTTCTTCTGGAATGAATGTGCTGAAGAGGGAGCCAATGTGCCCGTGACATTGGACCTGTCCTATCCTTCTCAAAATCTTGGATCGGTTACACTCGGTTTAATGGGTATTGGTGAGATAAGCAAACCGGAAGTTGTTGGAATTCGAGCATATCCCAATCCATTCAACGCTGCTTGCACAATTACCGGCGCTAATGAAGTCGGAATATATGATATTTCTGGTAAAATTGTTCGCTATATCTCCGGCGAAGGGACTCTTGTTTGGAATGGAAGAAGCGATTTAGGGGACGATATGCCCTCAGGTGTTTATTTTATCAAAGATCGTTCTTGTGAGTCCATAACCAGAATTTTATTATTGAGGTAATTTTTTGATATTTACTTGTTTAGTAAATTTGGAGGCAATCTTTAATTTAAATCGCCTAAAATAGGCATATTAGTAAAGGAGGGAACGATGAGAAAACTTCTCGTTGTTCTAGGTTTATTCATTATTGTGGGTGTTGCGTTGGGTCAACCTGTGACTCCGCATACCGTTTTCGGTTATTTCGAACGTTTCGAGGGCGACCCTGTTCCCGAAGCGTGTCTTCATGTTCAATTCGATTTCAATGGGCATCATTTCGATGAAACCTCCACGGAGTTCATTTACAATGAGAGCACCGGTTTATTTTTCCTTAGAATAAATGATGGTCTTTTCGATGTCGGCGACATGATTACTGTCAGTGTTGGCGATTCATGTCTCTGGGAGGACCAGACCTACATCGATCTATTCGATCCGGGGCCGGAGACGATTATCGAAACGATAGTTCTTTCTCCGATTTCGGGGCTCAGGCCTGAACTTCTTGCCGGTTATATGAATCCATTGACAGGCTATGTTACTACCGATTTTGAATTCGGTGTAACCTATGCCTCTAATCCGTGGAATCGTGCGGCGAACATTATGCAGATTTGGATCGATGGAACACTCTTCTGGAACATGGATAGGGTTAGCTCTGGACCGCCCTCATGGGCAACGGGTGAGGACTATATTTATGTTGTCGATGGGCACGATATTGGTAAGGGCGATCATACATATCATTTCTATGCTGAGGATATTTGGGGATTGCCTGTTTGGACTGATCCCGTAGATTTCATCATTATGAATACTGCGCCGGAACCGCCTGAGATCACTCTTGGTCCAGAAAATCCGTTTGTGGATGAAGACCTATTCATTACTATAGATGATCCTTCTTTCGATGAAGATGGCGATGAGATCAACTATTACTACGAGTGGTTCAAGGATGGCGTTCTTATGGACGACCTGTCCGGTTTCATGGAAGATGAACTCGATGCTGACAATACTAGAATAGGCGAGAACTGGGAGGTTCAAGTCTATGGTTATGATGGTTACGAGTTTAGTTTCTTTGTTTCGGATGATGTTACAATTATTGCTCCAACCTTGACGGATGGCGCTGTCGCGCCGACCACCGGCGACAGATCTACAGTATTTAACTATAGTGTAACCTATACAAATATTCGTGATATCGCGGCATTCGAGGTTAATCTTATAATCGATGGCGGCGAAGCTGTGGCGATGGAGATGGCGCGTAGTTGGGATGATGGTATCGAATATACCTATGAAACAACGCTTGCTCTTGGTGAGCATACATTTAGGTTCGAGGGCATGGATATTCTTGGCCACGCCTGTATAGGCGATATTCTCGAACACGATGGCCCGATGGTTGGCAACAATCCTCCTACTATAGTAAGTGCATACATTGTTGAGGACCCCTCTCCAGCGACAGTTGTTTCGACTCTTACCGCTGTTGCCACTGGTTGGGACGATGCAGATGGTGACCCGGAAGGTTACATTTATAACTGGTTCGTCAACGACTTTGAAATCGGCGTTGCTACGGCGACACTTGCCGCGCCGTATTTTGTCAGAGGCGATATGGTTTATTGCACTGTAACGCCTTGGGATGGTATCGACGAAGGAACGTCGATAAATACCGACCCGGTTGAAATAGCTAACTCAATCCCTGGTGCGCCGGCTCTCGATTACACACCGGTTCCAGTATATGATAATGATGATATTGAAATATATGTTGTAGAACCGACTCTCGATGCTGATGATGATGATCTTGATTATCATTTTGAATGGACCATCGATGCCGCTGTCGTCGGAGATGATTCCCCGATTCTTGTTGGCGATTTCACGGCTCCGGGCGATTTGGTTCATGTCGATGTTTGGGCGAATGACGGCTTTGCCGATAGCCCAATCTCGAGCCTCGATATTCCTATCGATTGGCCTTTGCTCTCCGATGGTGCGGTCGTGCCGCTTACTGGCACCCCTGTTGAAACATTCAGGTATGAAGTAACATATACTTCTGTGCGCGATATTGCCCCCGGGATGATCAACGCAATTATCGATGGCGAGGAACTGGGCATGGCTCAGTTCGACCCTGCAGATGCCGATTACACCGACGGTGTTGTTTTCTTCTACGAAACGACGCTTCCGTTCGGCGATCACACTTACGCATTCTCCGGCTGGGATACCGAGGATAATCAGGCCTTCGGCGAAGAAACTGTTCGCCCCGGCCCGGTTCAGGAGAACGAGGTTCCTGTTATTACTATCATAGAGATCGCGCCTTATCCGACAGCTATTGAGACCGATATTATCGAGGTTACAGTTACAACCGAGGATGAAGACGGCGATCCTGTTACGCTTACGTATCAATGGTTCAACGAACTCGGTGCTATCGATGGCGCAACGAGTAACATACTTTACAGCGACGATTTTGCTAAAGGCGATGTAGTTTGGTGCAATGTCCTGCCATTCGATGGTTGGGAATACGGTTTGGAAGTGGTAAGCGACGAGGTTACCATTATTAATACACCTCCTGCAATTACATCGGCGAGGATCACCTCAGACCCGGCCGATTGGTTCAATAGACTTGCTGTGTTGGTTGCAAATGTTGAAGCTGGCGATGTCGATGGTGATATGCTCACATTCGAGTATGTTTGGTTTGTGAACGATGTAGAGGTTGCTTGGACGGATTCTAGGCTTGCTAGCGATTATTTCAATCGTGGCGACGAGGTTTATTTTGAGGTTACAGTCACTGATGACAGCGATGAATTTGCGACCATGGTCTCCGAACCGGTTACAATACTCAATGCTCCGCCGGTGTTTGATCTCGTGGATCTTACCCCGGATGATCCTAATACAACAAACGACCTCGATCTCGATGTTGTCGTTACCGATGCGGATGATGATGAGCTCGATATAACATACTCCTGGTATTTGAATGATTTGCTTATCGATTGGGTTGAGGATTTCGTTCCACGCCATATGACCGAAAAGGGCCAGAGCTGGGAAGTTTTGGTAACGGCTTACGATGGCATGGGTGGCGAGACCGAGGCTGCCGATGAAGTAATAATTGGCAATTTCATTCCTGAAATTCACGCAATCGTCGAGACCATCGTGGTCTGGAACATTCCTTATTACAACAGAATACCTGCATTCGACGCTGATGTTATTGACAGGCTCGAATGGAGTATAATCGAGGGTCCGGAAGGCCTCGAGATCGATCCTTTCACCGGCGATATCTGGTGGACGGAGTTTGATTCGATGGAGTCTCTGGGTGTCTATCCGGTGATTATCGAGGTTACTGATGGTGATGATGTTTCTGAAATTGGATTCAATTTCCATCTTTACCCGATGAGTGACGAGCTGTTCGCGCCTCGAAATCTGGAGGCCCTCAGCGGTTACATGCTTTCGATACCTTCGAGCTGGGATGCCCCGAACCTGTTTGGCACTTCCCCGATTCTTCCGATTACCTTTAATAATTACGATGTCGAGCGTTCGACCGATATGGATACCTGGATGTCTGTTGGATCCCCCGCGGGAACCGGTTATGTAGATGCTTCAGTTATGGCTGGAACCATGTATTATTATCGCGTTCGCGCGATTTACGAGGAAGACGTCAGCTCGTGGTCGAATATCGATTTTGCGACTGCCGGCACGGTAAACTCTGACATGCTATACTCGACCTATACTTATAACGCTCCGCCGGTTATCGACGGCGAGATTTCAAGCGATGAGTGGACCGATGCAACTCAGTTAGCAATCGGCGGCCAGAAATTCTATGTCAAGAACACTGAGAATATGTTATATCTGGCGTTTATCGATGGCGAGGACGATATGCTCGACACCGACGACGCGTTCTATGTTCAAATTGAAGATAATCACAATCTCCGTTGGCCGGCATTAGAGGGCAGTGATGAAGGCGAATACCGCGTTACCGCGCTCGATGATGGCCTTTCTGAGGCAACCTATCAGGGTATCTGGGGAACATACCCCGGCTCGATAGGAAGAGATCTTCGCGGAGTTAGCGAGGCTGTTTTCGGTGCTGTTGGTGGTGGTGAAGGCAGTGCAGTTATATATGAACTTGCAATCGAACTTGGAGACGAGTTTGACGCGCAGATTAACAGCGCGATGGGTAACTTAATCGGCTTCCGTTTTGCTATTTACGATGCCGGTAGCTACACCTGGTCCTACGTCTGGACTACCGGTAGTGTCAATACAAATCCGGAAACCTACGGTAATCTTATGCTCGGTATTGGCGAAGGCGGCCCGGCATTCGATGTTTGGCCGAGAAGGTTCGAGGTTACGGTTCTTCAAGGTGAATCAGCCGATAGGCCCATTTGGATATCGAATCAGGGCAATGGTGCTATCGATTACGAAATCTTCGAGACCTATCTTCCGATTTGGGGCCGCGAAGTTAGTCGCGATGCGATGCACCCGGTGCTTCTTTATACAGATGAACAAACAATTGGGATGGATGCCCTCGATTTCCTCGGCTATGGATATCATGTTGTTCATACCTCTGCGGATTTCGTAAGCCAGCTCGATGCTGACAATTATCTCGCAACGGTTATCACAGTTCAGGAGGGCTTGAGTCCGGCGGTTCTAGGGGTCTTACAGACCTTTATCGCCGATGGCGGTAAGGCCGTGCTTTCGTGCCCAGACCTCGATGGTCTTTCAGACCATTCAATTTGGCCAGCTATTGGTGTTGAGGTCTTCGCTGACCTCGGAGCTATTCCGAGCGCTCTTACATGGGATCTTCCGGGACACCCAATATTCAATACTCCGCTTGAGGTTCCGCTTTCGGTGGAGACAGTAACGGGTGATTTTGCCGACTATGGTGATGGCCTATTGATGACGACGGGCGTATCTGCAGCGAGCTTCGACGAGCTTCCTTATCCCGGTAATTCTGCTATCACACTTGCAGGTGACGAGGCAATGTTCATTAATAGCTTCGTTATCAGCGACGAAATGGATAGCGACGCAGACGGCTGGACAGATGGAATGGAACTCCTTACAAACGAAATTTATTATGTAATTGGCCTCGAAGATATCCCTTGGCTCTCGGTCGCGCCCAATGAAGGCACGCTTTCGAGTCACGAAACCGACGATGGTATGGTTACTTTCGATGCTACCGAATTGGACGAGGGTGACTATAACGGTTGGTTGGTTGCAACCTCGACCGATACACGCAATCCGGTCATCCCGGTTCAGTGCATCCTTCATGTCCGTGAACCCGATTATAATCTTGCAACATTTAGTTTCCCGCCGGACCTTCGTATGGTTATACCGGGAGAGGTTATAAATATGCCGATACGGGTTCGCGGTTTGCATCTCGCACGCGTTACGGAAGTAACGATGACTATTCGCACCAACGATTTCGTTATTTCGCCTATGGATGTGATGAGTGAAGATTACGATGTCATGGTTACAGATTATAATATGGATCATATCACTTTCACCATCTCCGATGACTGGATGATGGACGATGGTCTTCTCTGTAATGTTCAGTTCCAGGTGAAGCCCCTTGTTCCGGCTGGTGCAACGAGTAATCTTCAAATAGCCTCGGCCGTTATTAATGACGGCGCATTTATCGATGATATCGAAACAGTCGATGGCCGTGTTATGGTTGCTGCGGGCGAGAACGATTGGCGCGTTATGCTCGATTTCACGCATGGCGACTTCGAGGATAACCTCTATATTGGAGTTAATCCGCTTGCAACGGACATGTTCGACGATGGACTCGATATGATTAGCGACGAGATTGGCGCTTGGTTCGATCCGTTCAGCGATATTCATGAATTCGATCCGGCCAACTCGCAATTGGATGGCGATATTCGTAACTCGACAGATGATCTCATAACCTGGGTGATTCCGGTTGGTGATTCCGCTGGCAAACTCGAGTGGTCATTCCGGGATACTGACACTTTGGCCGTTATGGGAAGCCTATTCCTTAACGGTATAATCGACATGAAAACTACCTCGGTTTATTTCTACGATAGCGGCGAGACCATATATATTTCATACAGACTCGCAGGGGATTCGCCGTTCGATGTTCACCTGTATCCGGGTTGGAACATGGTTTCTTTGCCGATTACTATTCCAGTGATGGAACCGACGGTTGAGAATATTTACCCCGCTGTGGCTTATGCTTATTATTATGATCCATTAACCGCAATGTGGGTCGAGACCGATATTATCGAACCGGGCGTAGGATATATCGTTCTTTCAACAACTGAACAGCATTATACGCTTTGGGGCCGTCCGGTCGATGGTTTCACAGCGAATATAATTAATGGTTGGAATCTTATTGGTTCTGTTTATAGCAATGCCGATTTTTCGTCGCCAAACACAACACCTGCAGGTGCTGTAATGGCGTTCCCGCAACATGCCACACATTGGGATGTTATGCTTGGGAATTATCAATACACTGATATGCTCGAAAGTGGCAAGGGATTCTTTATTGCCGCGAGTATGGATGCTGTTCTCGAAGTTCCTGGAACTGCTGGTAGTAAGGCAATCGTGCCCGAGAAGGATTTCTCGATTGGGCTTAGAGTTATCTCGGATAAAACCGAAACCTCCCTTTTAATAGGTGAAGCGAGTGATAACTGGTTTGTTCCAATACCGCCTGCAGTCAATGGAACTCATCCCAGCGCTTGTCTTTCTATTGATGGTTGGAATGCCTCCGAGGTGTATTTAACCAAATCTGGTTCGTGCTATCTCACGGTAAACGGTCCTGCTACAATAGTTGTAGAGGGAACGAATACTGAATTAGGTATCGAAGTAGAAGGCACGATAGTTCCGCTCGATGGAACTATCGAGCTACCTTGCGCTGGCGCGTATAAGGTTGTGTTCGGTAATCTTCCCAGGGTGTTCGCCCTATATGGGAATGTGCCAAATCCATTCAACCCGACTACAGCCATCGCCTTCGATTTACCTGAGGCTTGCGATGTCCACCTCGAGGTTTTCGACATGCTCGGACGCCATGTTAGGACATTGGAAAACAACAAACTCGATGCCGGTAGGTATTCTGTGGTCTGGGATGGCCGAGATGCCAAGGGGCGTGAAGCTTCGTCCGGTATATATTTGTATCGTATAGATGCGGGGAATTATAAAGCCTCGCGCCGTATGCTGCTACTTAAGTAAGCACATATACATAGCCCCGTCTTAAACGGCGGGGCTATGGTTTTTTGAAGTTCTTGACTGGGGTCGAAATGCGACCCCGTTTTGATAAATATTTTTTGCAATTTCAATCCCCCCGGTAAAGGAGGAACAATGAAGTCCAGAGTTATCTTGGTTTCCTTATTAGTTATGATGATGGGCATATCGTTCGCCCAATCGGATCCACATGTTGTTTTTGGTGCTTTGATAAATGCCGATGGTTCCGCGCCAAACCCCGATTGCATGATATTCGAATCTTGGGTGACCACACGACCAACCGAGATTCTTACTCAGGATTCACCCGGTTGTGATTTTGAGGATAGCCTTTGGTTTGTCAATACAGGTAATTTTCCCACAGCTATCGCGGATGGAGAAGAGCTTTCTATTTGGCTTCGCGACACTTGTCTTGCCGAAACTTTAACTGTTTCTGGCAATGTTGATCTGTCATATCCCGAGGAAAATTGGGGTTCTTTCGAACTTATTGAAGAAGGCGAAACACCAATAATAACAGTGCTTACTCCAAATGGAGGAGATAGTTATGTTTGGGATGACCCAATAGACATAACCTGGACAAGCCTTGATCTTACCGGAAATGTCAAGATTGAGTATTCGATGGATGGTGGGGTAGTCTGGAACTCCATCACCGGCACAACTTTAGATGATGGAGCTTATGCTTGGATTGCTCCGCATATCACTTCAGAAATTATACTCTTCAAGATATCCTCTGTTATTTTTCCCACCGTGTTCGATGTTTCCGACGGCTTTACAGAAATCGTGCCGGAACCTTCGATAGAGCTTGTGTATCCTAACGGTGGAGAAATTCTTACTGTTGATGAAATTGTTAATGTAAGATGGGATGTGATTGGCGACGAGGGCCCATTTGAACTCCATATTTCGCGAGATGGAGGGGGCACGTGGACATTAATTTCCGGTGGTTTAGCTGGTCGTGGCAATCTCGATTGGACGGCTGTGGGACCGGCTTCAGATAACTGCCTTATTAGGGTTAGGGCTGAAGATGATGTTTTATTTAGTGATGTTAGTGACGCTGTCTTCGAAATCGTTGATTTAGTAGGGCTAACAATGGTATTCCCGAATGGCGGCGAGGTTCTGTTTATCGACTCTATAGCTGCTATAACCTGGGATGCTGGCGATGTCGAAGGCGATCTAGAATTATTATTTTCCCGTGATAATGGTGACTCATGGACACCGCTTGCAGATGGCCTTGGAGCGAGGGGCGTTTTTAACTGGGATGTTACCGGACCAACCTCTGAGGAATGCTTTATGCAGGTTCGTTCAGAAAGCGACACAACAATATTCGATAATAGTGATGCCGTTTTCGAAATAGGCGAGTATATCCCTCCGGTCGAGGACTCGATAGCGCCATCTCAGATTATTGATCTTGTGGTGATTGAGGTTCAACATGATCGAGCGCACCTTGCATGGAGCGCTCCCGGTGACGATGGAACCGATGGAACTGCTGCAAGTTATACTATGGGTTACGACCTTACTGCTTTCACATGGCCGGCTACATGGGAAGTTGCTGGAATGCCTATGCCCGAAGTAGCCGGAACGCCACAGGATATATGGATCGAGGGCCTTGCCCCAGAGACTGAATATTATGCTGCTATGATTGCCGAGGATGAAGAACCCAATGCCTCACCCATGTCGAATATGGTCAATTTCTCGACTTCTTCGGCGCCGGATACAATCCCGCCAGCTGGTTTCGATATAGATACACTTGTGGCTCGTGATGTCTCTTTCGATGGATTTACCATTTTTTGGGATGCCCCGGGCGACGATGGCAATATTGGCACGGCTGATAACTACGATTTCCGCCTCTCAACATTTGCTTTCCTAGCTGGGGATTTTGAGACTATGCCGGAAGTTGTTGCTGGTGTTCCTATTCCAGAGGTTGCTGGTTCGCGCCAGACTCTGATAATTAATGGCCTTACGCCAGATACAGATTATTGGATCGCCGGGAAGGCTTCCGATGAAGTCCTTAATGACGGCCCGGTATCGAACATTATTCATGTTAGAACTCATGAATACACTGACCTTATACCTGTTGGTAATATTATCGATTTATCGTGCGGTGATCTCGATATGAATGCAATCGAACTGATTTTTACCGCGCCGGGTGACGATGGTTGGGCTGGGACTGTTGGTATCGGTTACGAAGTCCGTTTCCTTGCAGATTCTGCTTTTGATCCCATCGATTGGGCATTTGTTGACGTCTATGACACTATTCCTCCTGTTCCAGGAAGGACAGAGGTTAGCTATTATGTGACCGGTCTTGATCAGGGAAGACAATATTTCTTTGTGGTGCGCGGTCTCGATGACGACGGTCCCGCTTCACTTCCTTCTGATTTAGCTGGTTGTTGGACACTCGGAAGAGTGAATCCTTTACCCGATATTGTAATGGATGAAGACGATCCCGATATGCTGCTCGAGGATATTTTTAATATATTTAATCCACCATCGGGTTTGACATATGGTGTTACTAGTTCAGAAGATGGTATCGATGTTTCAATCGCTGATTCGCAGGATATCTTGGTCTCGCTCGAAGAGAATTATTTTGGAGAGGGATGGATTATCATTTCAGCCACCGATGGCGAGGATATTCTTTTAGATTCAGTATATATTACCGTTAATCCCGTCAATGACGCACCAATTTTTATTACCATGCCAGCTGAAACGCTTGTTCTCGATGGATTCCCCTGGGAATACATGGCTATTGCAATCGATATTGAAGATGACCCTGTGGAATACGGTCTTATATCGGGTCCGGTGGGACTTGAAGTTGATATTTCAGGTTATGCAACCTGGTTGCCTTCGTCGATTGAGGGAACTTATACCATTAATATTGGTGCATGGGATGGAGCGGATACCTCGATACAGGAATTCGATATTGTTGTGATTAAATATAGCTACTCGATTTTCAAGCCTCATAACCTTCATGCATGGGATGGTTTCCGTGATTGCGTGCCGGTAGTTTGGCAAGCCCCGCTTGCAGTGGGACGCGATCTTCCTGTGCATCTCTCGCATTACAGATTATATCGAAGTGAATACTATGATTATGATTATTCGGTTCTGATCGATTCATTGCTTTTTAATAGCTATTGCGATAATACAGTCGTGCCGGGAGAGCTTTATTTTTATAAGGTTCAAGCTGTGTATTCAGACCCCGACTTCAATAGTGGTTTCTCCAATATAGATGGCGGCGCTTCGCTTGCCAGTAACTGGCTTTACAGCAGTTATACTATAGGCCCGCCGCCTATGGTCGATGGAGATCTTAATGAGGAAGTATGGTTCGAATCAACCGACATAGACCTGTTTAGCGAATTTGGGATATTGCTCTCCAATAGCGGTTCTTTTCTTAATATCGGCCTTACAAATCCGACGCTTAGTATCGAGGATGGTTTTACATTCCGTTTCTTCTTCGATGATAACAACGATGATGAATGGGATGCCGACAGTTCAACCGAGGGTTATTATGAAGTAGTTTATAATTCTGGTGCGGAGTCTGTGGTATATTTCCATCCGCTTCAACCAGATAGTATAGAACCGGAGGTCATTTCAGTAGGAGCGGTTGCTGAATGGTTGGACATGTTCGGCGCAGGATTCAATACCGAAATGGTCATCGATATGAGCGTTATGGAGGAGTTCTTCGCTCTGCCTTCAGAAACTGTGGGCGTAGCGTTCCAGATTCTTGATTCAGATGGTGATACATTCCTTAATTGGCCATCGGGAGCTAATCCCAGCAATCCTTCAGAATTAGCTCATTTAGTTCTCGGTTCGCCAGGTGGATTGCCCTCATTAATCGTTTCTCCACCGATAATTATTGCCAGCGTCGAGACCGGTTGGGCAACAAATAAACCCATCAGGCTTCACAACTATGGCGATGGGACTATTATCTGGAGCCTCGATGAATCCGCCGATTGGCTCGAGATCACGCCAGAAAACGGTGTAGTTCCGCCCGGGACTTATATCGAGATCGATGCAAGGCTTATCTCCGGCATCATGCCGACAGGGCTTTATAACACGACGATCACTTTCTCGTCCAACGATCCATTAAACCCCGAACAAGAATTGCCGGTTGAGATGACAGTTACTCCTCGAGTTCCCAGCCATTATCTTAGTGTATTTCCACCTGCAGAGACATCCATCGAACCGGGCAGCTTTGTCGAAATCCCGATTTATATCGGCGAGCTTTACGGAAATGAGATTACACAACTCGATTTTACTATAATGACCGATAGGGAATTCCTTATTCCTCTCGAGGTTAATAGAGGAATTAACCTTCCGCCGGATTGGAACTTCGTTGTCAGAAATATATACAACGACAGGGTCTTGCTCAGGCTTTATGGACATTCACCGCTTCCTGCTTCTGGAGAGCTTGTTAAGGTTCGTTATGCAGTCGAAAGCGGTATTCTCGAGGGAAGAAGTTCCCGTGTCGAGATCACTGATTTATTGTTTAACTATGATCTCGATGAGCTTCCGATTCCGATCCCCGGCAACGGTGTAATTATTGTCGGAGAGGAATTACGCTATTTCTGGTATGGTATGCTTCGTTATTTGGTGGAGGATGTTCAACAGGATTCTGTTAGATTCGGTTTACTCGATGCTGCTACGGATAATTACGATTACGGTATCGATGTTATGAATACGCCACCGCATAGCCTGTTTCACGATGCTTGGTTCCTCAGTAACGACTGGAAATATTTGGGCACAGATATTCGTTCAACCGGATGTGAAGTGCGCTGGGAATTGTGGTTTGAATCTGACGGTTCTATCGAGTGGGATCCTTGCCAAATGTGGCCTGGAGTTATGATCGACGGTGTTGTCGATATGAGTGTGGATAGCACTTATGAGGTTTCGACTGAAACACCTGTGATCATAACCTATGATGGCACTCCAGGGAATTATATTTGGCAGATAGATCTTCATCAAGGATGGAATATGCTTAGCGCGCCGCTTCAAGCAAGCTCGATGAGTGTGTCTTCGCTGTTCCCGAGTGCAATGGGCAATGCTTGGGCTTGGGATCCGACGACAGCCAACTATTATGAAAACTCAACGATCGATATTGGCGAGGGCTATTGGATACTATCTTCGATAGATACGAGCTACACCCGCACCGGAAATATCGTCTATTCATATGAGCGCGATCTTCCGAATGGATGGCTCATATTGGGAAGCCCGGCACATAGAACTTATCTTGCAGATCAGGATGTTGTTCCTGAAGACGCTTTTGTTTCAGGGACATTCTATTATTGGAATGCCGCTGCGGAAATCTCAACCTATGAATCGACCTCGTTCTTCACACCCGGCTTTGGCCAATGGATATACTGCCGCTTCCCGGCTACTTTAGAGGTTACGAGTATTTATCTTCCAAAGGATATCCCCAGCGAAGACATAAAGCCTGTGTTTGAGGGTCGTTTATTCCTCGCGGAGGACTCCGGTCAGTCGGTGATAGTTACTATCGGCGATGCTCTTGCGGACTTCCCGATTCCACCGCCCGCTCCGGGGAAATCGAACAGGCTATACCTCGATGGTGAACTACCACTTATGGCGAGAACCCTTGTCGGAAAAGAAGCTGAGTGGACTGGAAAAATAGATTTGGCTAAGTCGCAAACGCTTAGCTGGAGTCTATTTGGAGCCGGTGAAGCAGAGATCGAGATAGACGGAGCGAAGTTCGACATGCGCGAAACAAACGACATTCATTTAAGCATTGGCACGCATAGCTTCAAGGTGGTTTATTCTCGGGCAGTGCCTGAAAAAATTGCGCTTCATGGAAATATGCCAAATCCATTCAACGCCACGACAGCAATAACCTTCGATCTTCCGGAGAAGATGGACCTCTCTCTTACTATATTCGATATGACCGGAAGAAGTGTCAGTTCTATTGCCGAGGGAGAATTCGAGTCTGGAACGCATCGTATAATCTGGAATGGTAGAAGCGATAAAGGCATCAAAGCCTCGAGCGGGGTTTATTTTATCGTGCTAAAGGCTGGTAAAACCAATCTCCAAAGGAAGATGCTATTAATCAAATAATTGCATAAAAAATGAGAAAAATAAAACGCTTTCGGAATTCCGAGGGCGTTTTTTATATTCGTTAGTTTGTGTTATTTACATCGAATTTTATTAATAATGGTTTATATTGTTTGCGTGGGTAAATGTGTCATTTCCGCGAAAGGTTAAAATTATTATGTTTGATACCTCAATTTCAAATCGGCTCGGAATGACAAATATTGTGTAATTATCGGGTTAAACCTCTATGATTAGGAAGCTACTAATTCTCTTTTTGGCTGCTGTTTGCGCGCAAGGCGCTTTCGAGGCCGTGGTCTTATCTTCGGGGCCAATCGGGCGGGAAATAATTCTCGAGATTGCGGAAAAGACCAATCAAAGCGAACTGACAGATACAATCGAGTCAATTTATATAGACGAAGGTTACCTCTTTGTTAAGGTATTATTAAAAGAGGATTCGTTGAAGGGAAAATGCTTTATTGATGTAATCCCAGGGCCACTGGCGGTTGTGAAATCATACAATATTGAGGGTTTTATTGGCGAGATGCCCCGATTGAATATTCAGGAAGGCAAGTCTTTTCGTCGCACCGATCTAAACAAAGACATGGACGGCTTAGTTTCATCGCTTGAGAATAACGGTTATCCATTTGGTGAAACGCGTATCGAGTCCCTTACAATATCTCAACCGGTCGGCCAAGAGGTTGACGTTAGGATAAAGCTTGTCGTAAGTCCGGGGGATTCAGTTAATATTAGCGCTGTTATAGTTCCCAAGGGGGCTAAAACGAAGGCTCGGTTCATAGAAAAAAAAATGCTTCTTCGACCATCCATTTTATACAAGCAGAAGCATATCGATGCCGGAATCAAACGCCTCGACGATCTCGAGTATTTAAATATTTCCGGTGCACCGGAGATCCTCCTCGATGAAACAGGCGAGTGGGCGCTCAAACTAAAATTTACCGAAGGCCGAACTGTCCTAATAAACGGCATACTCGGTTATGCACCTCGATCTGATAAGAAGGGCGTTTCCGGGCAAATAGATGCCCTTTTTGACAATATTTGGGGTACAGGACGAAGCCTTGCCCTGAATTGGAATCAATCGATAGACGAGTATCTCAAATTCAAGGCCAAGTACGTAGAACCCTGTATTTTCGGTGGTTTCGGGGATCTATCAATTTCCGCTGAGTATTATGAGCGAGGGAGTTCATATATTGAGCGGAATTTCTCATTCGAATATAAACACCCGATAAATTATTTTATGAGCTGGTCGGCAGGCGCAACATTTCGAAGTATATTGCCCGGCACTTCGGGTTCCGGAAATATTCCAAAATCTTCGGAGAGTAGGTTGACATTTGGAGGATATGTTGAGAAGTTATATCCACGCGTTAATCCTAGCAAGGGGTGGGATCTTTCGCTTAAAACCTCGCCGAGTTATATAGAGCGCTCCGTTTTGGAATTAACCTCGTTTTCTCTGGACGAATACGAAGCGTTAGCCAGAATAGAAGGCAGATTTGTAGGAGCACAAAAAATCGGAAGAAGCCTGGTTTTTTTCGAGGATATAGAAGGTAGAACCATATTTTCTAAGGGTGGATTGGCGTTGTCAGACTTATATTATCTAGGTGGATGGGGAAATCTTCGCGGCTACCGAGAGGATCAGTTTTCAGCGGATAATCTGGGGTGGTCGAACTCCGAATTACGTTTTCTTATAGGAGGCGAAGCACATGGTTTCGCCTTCCTCGACTGTGGTCTAATTCGACCATCGGGAGGAGATTATGAATTCAAAACCGGCTATGGAATAGGTCTTCGAATTTCGACGGCAATAGGCCGCTGGACTGTAGCCTACGGAATAGCCGGAGGAGAATCGCTCACCTCGGGCTTAATTCACGTAGGATTAGTTGCTGAATTATAACTCGAAAGATTGTCCTGGATAGGGAACGACGACCTCCAGTTCTGGACGCAGCTGTTTTATTCCCTCTTGAAGCGCAAGAGATTGATCTTCCTCGCCATGGACAATGAAAACTCTCTTGAGTTTTGGCCCACATTTCTTAACGAATTTAAGAAGTTCGTCTCGGTCGGCGTGTGCGCTGAATGTATTCAACTCTCTAACCTCAGCTCGAACCTGATGCTCTTCGCCAAATATCTTAACAGGATTGTCGTGGTCGATAATCCTTCTGCCGAGGGTGTTTTTCGCCATATAACCAACTGCAAGAATTGTGTTTTTCGAATCTCCAATATTATTACGAAGATGATGGAGGATGCGCCCGGCTTCACACATGCCGCTCGCTGATATAATTATCATCGGTCGAGGGTCATTGTTGAGTTTCTTGGAATCCTCGACAAGCCTTGTGTATTGGACTTTTCCGAAACCAAAGGGGTCCTCATGTTCACGAATTAATTCTTGCGCCTTTTGATCGAGGTATTGCAGGTTTCTGCGGAAGACTTGAGTGACATTTATTGCCAAAGGCGAATCGACTATAATTGGAATATTAGGGATACGCTCTTCGATATGAAGCTCGTGAAGGTAATATATAAGCTCTTGAGTGCGTTCCATGGCGAAGCTTGGGATGAGGACTTTTCCACCCCTTTTGATGGTTTTATTTACCGCTTCGGCAAGCTCAGATTTGGCATTTTCAATTGGGTCGTGAAACCGATCACCATAAGTTGACTCAATAATGAGGACTTCAGCTTTGTTGATTTTAGCCGGGTCTTTGAGTAATGGAAGGTTTTTGCGACCAAGATCGACAGCATAGGCAAGACGAAGACAGCGGTCGCTTTTTTGAAATGAAAACTCGGTGAGTGCGCTGCCGAGTATGTGTCCAGCATCACGGAAGATGGCTTTTGTCGAGGGAGCAAGCGCGAACCATCGCCCATAAGGTCGTGGCACAAATTGATGTATTGTTTCGAGAGCATCTTTCATCTCGTAAATCGGTTCTATCGGTTCGAGCCCGGCCCTTTTACGCTTTTTATTTACAAATTCAACATCGCGCTCTTGGAGGTAAGCTGAGTCGGCGAGCATGTATTGACATAGATTGTCCGTTGGTTTAGTAGTATAAATTGGGCCTTCGAAGCCCTTTTTTACAAGGCGTGGAAGATTGCCCGAATGATCGATATGTGCGTGACCGAGGACCACAGCATCGATAGATTTTGGGTCAAAAGGAAGTTTCCGGTTTTTCTCATTTGCTTCGTCTCGATGACCTTGAAAAAGGCCACAGTCGAGTAGGATGCGTTTATCTTCTGTTTCAATAAGATGTTTAGAACCCGTAACTTCGCGAACTCCGCCATAAAATGTGATTTTCATAGTCTCCTATTTCATCAAAATGATGCGTTTATTAACGGTTCTATCAGGCGAGGATACGAAATAGATACCGGACCCGAGATCATTGCCTTTGGTATCTGTTCCGTTCCAGAGGATAGTAAAATTTTGCTCTTCGTTTGGTGTAATGGGTATTTCTCGAACGAGTTTTCCCTGCATGTCGTAAATTTTAAGCTTCCCTCGAGTTGTATTAAATAAGTCTATCTTGCAAGAGGCGTTAAATGGATTTGGCGAAATGGATATTTCGCAATGCTTTGGCAATCTGGATGATTCCTCGGTTAGGAGGGTGGTATCACTGGAGTAGTAAATCCATACATCGTCGATATACCAGCCAACCTGCGTGTTGACGCTCGATGACCCGAAATCCCAAGATATATCGACCGTCTGGCCGCGCCAAGGAGTAAGGTCACAACAGACTTCTTGCCATTGCTTGGCAAAGCTAGTATCAGCAAAGGAAAGTTGGTCTGGAATCAATGCATTCCAACTGGATTGGACATCATCATATCCAGGTGTAGGGGATAGGATAGTGCTATCGCTCGACGACGTCCATATTTTCATGTTACCACCATCGTGGAAAGCATCGGATGATGGGGTCTGAAAGCTATACCAATGGAAGAACGAAAGCACGATGCTATCGGCATCGGGTAGAACGATATCCTCGAGTGCAAGCCTGCTTTTGCTCTCATTGCTATATTGCCCATCGAGGGTTGTTCCCCATAGCTTTTGACCGGAATGGGCGGCGACAACACCCAGTGATGGCTCGCCCCATTCCCACTCTTGGGGATTCGGTGTGAAGGAATGCGTAACAAAACCACCATTATCCACTTCGAAATCCGCACTAAAGATAGTCGTCGGGTTCTTTGAATTAAGCTCAAAATCGAGGCGGGCGAGACCGGTTGAAGGTATTATTATAGATTGAGTCTTTGTGTCATATCCCGGAGCCGATGCTGTGATATCGACTGTGCCGGCAAGGTGTATTCTGTGGTAATAACCGTTTTCGGGTGAGGAATAGAAATCGAAACTTGGGGGGTTTACAGTAAGGGTCGCGGCTATTGGATCGCCGGAAAGGCTGTCGATAACGGTGCCGTGAACTCCGTGATCAAGGCATACTTCGATGGTCGCGAGATAGGCATCGTAATTGTCGTCCCAGACATCGGGAAGAGAATCGTATGGAGGCGTTTTATGATTACCCAATTCGACAGTAAGATGAAGGCCGCCGCGCATCCAATATGTGAAGTCTTGAAGAGTGCCGTCTGCCTCATACCAATCGTAGCCATTGGTTACACCATGGTCGAAACCCGACGATGAGTTGTTATACATCGGTATATTGCGATCCGCGTAATTTCTTGCTATGAATATATATAGCGAATCGTCTGGACAACGAATATTCGTGAAATCCCATGGATAATTTGCAACTAAAGCGCCTGTGTGGAAATTAATAACATTGGAGGCGAATCTTCCGTTAGCCCATTTCGAGATTGCTTGCGTTTCTATTTCCGCGCTCCAAGAATAATCACCTTCAGTGCCATCGGGCATGGCGAAGTTGCGGTTGAGGTCCCTACTATTATTATTGTATCTGCTTCGCGAAACATAACCATCGGGATTCAAGAGGGGATTAATATATATTTCGCAAGAATCAACGAGTCGCGTGACGCGCGGGTCCGAGCCGTAGTTGTCCGTGAGCGAGTCGATGAACCACATAAGGAAGATCATCCCCGGCGGTTCGTCTCCATGCATGGTGCTGATATAGCAAAACTCCGGCTCGCCCTCGTCCCAGGCCACATAGTCGGATATTTTCATCATAAGAAGCGGTCTTCCGCCGACGGAATAGCCAAAGGTGTCGAGCGAGGCGATGACCGGATGGTCGACCACAATCTGATTCATAAACGATAGATAGTCTGAGTGAAGCGGATAACCGGAGGGTTCTTTCGAAATGTCCGCCAAAACGCGAGCATCAGTTTCAGGGAGTACCTCCAGCGGGTATTCGAGCGCGAGGAGTGCTTCGAGATCAGTCTCGCGCACAACCCCGAATACCTCGCCAGTTTCCACCTTATAATTATCGATGCCAAGACCGGTATTTACCAATTCCCTCAAGGCATCTCGAGATGGCACCTCGATACGAACATCGATTTCAGCCGGAAGCGCCAGACATGCAGTTGCCACAACGATAATCAATATAACAATACGGTTCATAATAGCCTTCGCGATGTATTAAGAGTAAGAACGTATGTAATATACGTCCTACATTCGCCTTTTGCCATTTAACTTTTGCCTTTTGTCTGCATATTTATCCCCCCCTCCGCGCTGTCACGATTTTTGCTACGGTCGATAAGAACTTTTGAATACAGTATTTCGACCGCAAAAATCCCAGCCCTTCCCCTCGATGTCACGAAATTTGCAGAGGGGCAAATTGCGCGCCATCGACCGCCCCCGCGCCAGCGGTCGCCAGCGGCGACAGGCAACGTGCTCGACGTGGAGCGCGACTCGCTCCGTGGCCGGGACATTTTCGCAATGACAAAAAAAAGGCGGCCTCCAAGCCGCCCTAAATCCTTTAATTTTGCATTATCCGCCTGCCCCTACGGTGGAGGTCGCCATTATACATTATACATTCTACTTTATCTCGATTCCCACCGGTTCGCAAGCCTCCGTCAATCCGCCCTCGCCATCGTCCGCAACCACCGAATAGTAATTCCCGAATCCGGGGTCGTTGTCCGTGTCGGTGTAGGAACCGTTTTCCTCCATCGGCGGGATGCCGTCGACGAACGCCGGGAACGGAAGCATCGGCGCGGGCGAACCCGCCTGCACGATCTCGCGAAGAAGATTATATTTCACCGCACCCGCGACCTTTTTCCATGTGATAAGAACATTCCCTATCGGATCGATAACAACCTCCAGCCTCTGCACCATCCCCCACGGCGTCTCCTCTTCCGACGTCCCGCTTCCGCCACCGCCAGACGACGTTCCCCACTCCGTGCTTGTCCACCATTCGGCCTGGCTGTCCGGATGGAAACCGTTATACCAGTTGAAAATATCGCGCTCTTTGGCATGGCGGGCTTCGCGCGCGGCAACGACATCGTCCTGCGCCTGCTGAGCGATATTGTAGGAATTATAATAATTCGTTCGCACCATCTCAAAATCGCCGAACAGCGTGATAAGCGCGTTGAACTGCGGCTCCAATGGCGCGTATTCGGGCGGAACGCCACCGCCGATTACCTCGTTCCAATGCATAATGCAAATCTCCGCGACTCCACCCAACTCATCGCGGCTATCGGGAAGAGATTTATCCAAACCGAAAGAACCCATGACATGCGGATCGATTACGGTCGGGATGATTTGCTTAAGAAGTTGAAGCTGTTTTTTAAGTAAATCCGTAACGTCGGTGTAAATCTTGCTTCGGTCATTGGCAACCCCGTGAAGCGCTTCCCAATTATTGATTGCCGCCTCCAGCGCATCGATTAGCACCGGCAGATCGCCGACCTCGTGCGCGGGATAATCCGACTCGCCAACCTTTGTCAAAAGCCAGGCATAAACCCGCTTTAGCCACAATAAATACGGGCGATGCGAAAAATCTCTGTCCGGATAACGTGATTTGATAGGCATAATTCCCTCCCTTTTCTCGGATTAAAAATAAATTTTGTAAAAATATTCAAAATCGCTCAACCACACCACGGATTAGCCATCTAAAAGTCCGGGAACACAATCTAAAAGCGCGGAATGCCTTCCAAATCCACGGCACCACCGTCTAAAAGCGCGGCAACACCATCTAAACCCCGGTTTCGCCTCCCAAATCCGCATAAATTCATCATAAAACATTAAAGAACAATAACTTACATCCCCACTATCCTATTCATACACCCCAAACCCATTCGGGGCGGTTCGGCGGGGCATTATACATTATAAATTATGCATTCTGCATTTCTCCGATGCCCCCACGCCGAGCACAAAATCAATCATTCAATTCGGGTCCCTCCTTTATTCAATTTTTCCCTTCTCCATTTCCTTAACCTCCGGCTTCAAAACAGTGTGTATTGCCGAAAGCCACCGTTGAATATCTTCGACCGATTTCTTGTTTCCTTTCAGTTCTTGTTTAATAGCTTCGGTATTCTTCGCTATTTCAAAGAACTTCACAATCATCATTATCCATAGAATAAAAAAGAATAATCCTACGAAAACACCGACAATACCTGCGCCGCCTAATAATTCTTCCATACGAACCTCCTACTATTTCAAATTAACCACCCGATTCCAAAATCCTCTCAATCATTCAATTCGGGTGCCTCCTTAAATTTTATTCTCTATCCGTAGGGGAGCACCTGCGTGTGCTCCCGTTTTCCGCGCAACCGCAGAGTGGGAGGGCACATAGGCCCTCCCCTACGGCAATCTTATTTTAAATACACCACACGCTTCGTAATATCCTTATCCCCGATTTTCGCCCTGACCAAATATACGCCACTACCAACCGACGCCTCCGGTTTCCATATTTGGTTTCCGCCGCCTAATTCACTAACCTTCCGTCCTTCTATATCGAATATCTCAACAACTGAATTTTCTGGTGTCGAAATACGGCACATCGAGTTGAATGGATTGGGAGAAATTAACAAACCATGTTTTGTTGGGACGTTATTCTCTTTTAAACCTAAAACATCTGCAATATTCAACAAGATTGTATCAGCAAAGTCGCTACCTGAAGGATAATCACCCATTGGGAATAAATCATGTTCGATGATCAAGCTTGTAGTATCTTCACTTGTCCAATTATTAACCTGAAAACTAGCCATTTCGTCATGATCGAAGCAGATTGTATCCGAACCAATCTGTATATCCCAATAATATGTTTTACCGTAGAACAAGTGCATATCAGAACAAAACGCAGGGGCTTCATTTATTATTTTGAGGAAATCTGTGGTGTCGTTCCAAATAAAGTGAATATCGCCCGAACTTGCAGTCCTTGCAGAATCTAATGAGAACCCGAACTGCGCGCTGTCATCATTCAACTTGTAAAAGGTTATATCCATATATTTTTCAACGTCCCCGGTCCAAACCCTAAAATAGTTTGGATCATCTGTCAAATAGATCCCATCGTAAGTAGATGCGTCGCACTCAATATCTTTCAACTCGATTACTTTATTGCTTCTAAGAACAGCCGACGAATACTCGATTCGTCGAAACCTCCGCTCCCGCGATTTATAAAGAGCATATTAGAAGCCGATTCATAGGGGCTGAGGCAATAATTAGTCGGGCCTTCCGGGTCGGTGAACGTTACGGTAAGCATTACAGACGAATGAACGGTAAACGTTTTGTCGTCGGGGTCATAGACAAACGGATAAACATTGGTGTGGGCTACCGGCTGCAAACGTAACTTACCAGATTCCGCTAATTCACCCGATTCGGAAGGATAATCCGACGTTCCGTTAATATAATAACTCGTATCGATCACAAATTTCTCTCCCCATCCGAAAGAAGTATCTGAATCGTAGATAGAAGTGTCACGAACCCACTCCGGTGCCGGATAGACGGTAACGCTGTCATAGACCACAGACCCGGCAAACGAAACGGAAACATCGTAATCGTCGCAATGTGGCGAAGCAAGGAGTTCTTTAATATATGGTAGTTCGGGCATACCCGTAGAATCTAAAACAGGACAATCTACTAACGAAATTCGGTGATAAAGAGTTCCATCTACTATTATCGTATCCGCAGTAAAGCCGTAGATGGTATATTCGATACTTACCGAGGTCGAATTTCCAACAATAAGCTCCGGAGTTGGAGCAACCTCATCCTGGCTATCTATATTATTCCAGCCAACAGTTGGTTTATTAGCTAATATACTGCTAACAATTGCAATGGTGAGAACCGAAAAAAGCAATTTTTTCTTCAACATGATTTCCTCCGTTTATTTTGCGTAAAATACTTTTCCAAAATCGTTGTTTATTTTAACGAGGTATAACCCCGCCGGTAAATCGCTAGGAGACCAAATATACATACCCATATAGTCGGTCGCCCCGGATTCTATAAAGCGACCCTGTAAATCGAAAATTTCCAATTCTGAAGACGGTCTACTTAGTATTCTACAATTTGTGTTAAAAGGATTTGGATACACTCCAATTCGCATTCTTTCCGGTTTTCCGGTCTCTTTGATACCGGAAAGGGTATCAAATGTAATACCCTCCGCCGAATGGGTCATACACGTAAATGTAGCTCCAAAATTACGTGAATAGCATATTTTAATACTCCCTCCTCGTTGCCAATAATATTCATTCTCGTGGAAGTAAGAATCGACTCCATACAACTCGCCGGAAAACATTCCCCCAACTATATCATCCAACGTACCTTCTTGAGCAGACCAGCTAAATGAAAAGGGGAAAGAATTCATATTTACAAATGTTGAACCGTAATCTGCGGAATAGAGAATGGAAGTAGGAGAAAGAATATATAAATCGCCAAGTCTTCCCCTCCTAACAAAATGGGAATTACGGTATCCGAAATCGTATATTTGAGTCCAGGTCGTTAATGTATCGGTGCTGTGGTAAAATTGCCCATATATTTGGTTAAGTAAAAAAAGCTCCCCTGATTCCCAACCTAAACAATTTCTACCAAAACTACTTGAGCGTCCAACGGTATCGTAATCAATACCGAAGTTACTTGATCTTATAACATAAGAGCTTTGACTCTCATATACCTCTCCTAAGGAATATCCTGAACTTAACATGTCATTATAGCCAACGTGGACTACTCTAAGGTGCCAACTTGCCCCATAATCACCGCTATGGTATAAATTTTCACGCGTTTTTTTATAGACATTCCCTATTTCATAATCTGCTGCTATAGCTGAATACGTCCATGGATAAGCGGCTGAGTCCTTGACTACCAACGTAGTTCCACAATTGGAAGAATAGTATAAAAATTCTCCGGTCAACGAATCCGGGCTTATATCCGGGCTAACCACATAAAGCCCACCCGGCGTGCGGTCTTTTGCTATGCGTTACTCGGCGAGAGAAGCGACTGCAATCAAAACGATAAGAAAGAACAATATATTTAGCTTCGAAAAGGACATGATTCCTCCTTATTTCAAGTAAGTTAGTTTTACAAAACCATCACAGATTTTAGCAAGATATACCCCAGCGGGGACATCTTTCGGACACCAATTATATATGCCCCAATTATTTGTCTCGCCCGATTTAATGAGTTGACCTCTCAAATTAAATATCTCCAAGTTAACATTAGGAATACTAAGGATTCTACAGTAAGAATTAAATGGATTAGGATAAATTTCTAATTCTCTGTATTCTGGTCTGGATATCTCTTCAATGCCCGTTAATGTGTCATAAGCTATTCCGTCCGCAGAATGCTTTAGGCATGTAAAGGATTCTCCATAATCTTCAGAAAAACATATCTGAATCCAACCGCCAGTATATCCAGTCATATAATCCCAATAGGAAAAATCTTCAATGGCGTATAATTCTCCCGCTTCTAAACCGGGCGTTATATCTCTGAAATCTGCAGAAAAAGAGTTCATTCGTGTAAAAATCGAGCAGTGATCACAAGAGTGTATTATTGAATCCCCCGAAAGGATATAGATTTCACCCGGCCTATGACCTCTTCGCATAGGTTGGACTATACCAGGGGGTAAACTACTAACTACAAGGTTTGAATCTCCACCATTAAAACTATAATATAATTCGCCTGTATCGATCCTGAATCCATATAACTCATTCTCTCTTACTCCCGCACAAGGATAGTGGTAAATAAATGAATCCGTTAAACTGTCTAAAGTAACACCGTAGTCAAGACTTTTGACTAAACGAGGAATGACTGTTGTGAATAATTCTCCTGAAATTCTACTAGATGATAAATCTGAATAATAATCTGCTAAACCAGACATCCGAAATACCCATGAACTCCCAAAATCGTCACTATAATACAAAGATTCTGTTGAAATCTTATATAGAATTCCTGTTGTATAATCGGCAGCGAATTCACTGCAATAATATGTATCGTGTCCAGGAAATGAGTCTTTTACAACGAGCGTTGTTCCAGCATCTGGAGAAAAATATAAGTAGCAACCGGAAAGAGAGTCCACACTAGTATCCGGCCCCACAATATAAAGCTCGCCGGGTGTGCGGTCTTTGGCTATGCGGGCTTCGGTTATAGGAGCGGAGCAGAGCACAGCGAACAAAGCGAGAATAAAGAGAATGTTGGTTTTTATTTTCATTATTCCCTCCTTGTAATTTACTTTTGGAAAACAATTTTGCCAACTGAATATTGTGATTTAACAAGATAAAGACCTGAGGGCATATTCTTCGGTTTCCAAGTGAACCGCCCGCAATAGTTCGTTTTATCAGAAAGGACTTCCTTACCCGTAATATCAAGTATCCTTATAAATGAATTTGGCTTAGAAAAGATTGTGCAAGTTGAATTGAATGGATTAGGGAATACTTTAATCCGTGGTATATCTGGTAATACCCGATTCTCGGACACTCCTAATAGAGTATCAAAAGTAACTCCATCCGCACAATGCGAAATACATAAGAAATTTGCTCCGTAATCCTCTGAGAAACAGATTCTTATAATGCCACCACAGTCGGGTATATATGGATCTCCATAGCAATATTCAGCTCAAGCATATAAATAACCTGGGTCATTACCCCCGGTAATAAAAGAAGGAAAGCTTGGAGATGGTGGATGGAATGAATTATTGGTTACAACAAAATTTGTGCCGTAATCTGCAGAATAGAAAATCGAATCGTCGTCATAAACATATAGTTCACCCGGTTCAGAACCTCTTGCGATTTCAGGACAATTATAGCCAAAATCATGGACTAAATATTTCGTTCTTAAAGTGTCATTGCTATAGTAAATACGTCCCAATAACGTATTCATAACGAATATTTCCCCGGATTCCCAACCCAAACAGCCGTCATTAAAATCATACGCCCAGATTAGACTATCATAGTCTAATCCGTAGTTTGTTGCTCTAACAAATCCGTAGTAGGTTGGCAAATAAAGTTCTCCTGGCTCATATCCTGTAAGGATTGGGCTTGATGCGCGATAACGGTTCCCCCAAGTCTCGCCGTAATCGTTACTATGGAATAATACCTCGCGATATACTTTATACAAATTACCAACTGTATAATCTGCGCCAAGAGATTCAGGTTCAGTGAATCTATATGCATCCCGTCAGTTTAACGACGGTTGCGCGTAATACAAATACGAATACACAAATTCCGGCGGCGCGGTGGCCATTATAAAATCTGTCGTTATGCCGAAGGTGTCGCTTATGAACTGTGTGAATTTCTTTGCGGCGGCCCATTGGTTGGAAAGCCTGCATTGCTCTGTCACTCCGGCAACGCCGTAAACCACCTCGCTTACACCGGCTTCATAAAAGTCATCTACCTGGTCTTTGACCGCTAACCAAATTGTATCTTGTAGGTCTTGTTCATCCGAATCGGCAGGCTCGAAAATATATTTACCCCAGCCATTACGGTTTGGAATTGCTAAATCCGTATTCTGCTCATCCCAGCATACGATTCTATCGATGTCGATAATTGCATCGGAATCCAATAGCTTAACGCGGTAATTAAAGAAAAGGTATTTCTTGTAGACATCCACCGATTCCCATCCGCGAGAGTAGGTCGTGTCCTCCCACGCGTTTTCCCATGTATATTGAAAACTGAAAGTATTGAATCCGGTCCAACCGTGTTCAACAAGCGATCTGAGAGTGTCTGCATCTATCACCAGAGAATCATAGAAAGAAGTATCCGCTAAACAATTTTGAACGTGGTCAAGGTAAACGCCGAAAATCAGAACATCTCCGCTGGCCGGCAAACTCGAAGTATCGGCCCGGATATCTATGGAAAGGGTGTATGGAACAATCGGAACGGAAGCCGTATCTCCCTCTCTAACAACCTCGTATTTATGCCAGTTCTGCCCGCCGTCGTTTTTTTTGTAATAGCCGTATTGGCGGGAGTATTTGCCGTTTACGGAATCGAGATCAGTATCGCTTGTTTTATAAGCTATCGGCGCGATAAGAACTACTCCCGTGTCTCCTGTGAAACGGACATATTTACCGCCCCTCGCCGTATCTTCAGTAGTAGTGATAACCGAACCGACAGAATTATCGAACCAGGTTCTGAAGAGGTAGTTCGTCGGTATTCCGTCGGGAAACCATTGTGCTTTCCGCTTCCCAGTTCTCGTAATGAGCCGCTGCGGCCCTCAGAACCGCGCTGCCCTGTGAGTCGATATGCGCTTCTTTCAAATAGAATTCCACGTCCTCGCAATGCGTTTGCTGCGCCATAGTTTTCACACCATCTGACATTAATTCGAGGTCGGTGCGAGCATGACCGTCGAGAGCGGGAAAGGCAAGCGATCCCATGCTGCTGTCGTAGACCGTCGATACGAATACGTAATCGAGACCGAGAGAGTCGATTAGTTCAGCGTCATACGAGTCGAATACAGTGCCGTAGACGCCGCCCCATATCTGAAACTCGGCCATTAGGGGGAGCGCTATCATTAATAAAATCGCCATGACAAATATACTCAGTTTTTCCGACATCGTATCCTCCTATTTTAATATCGTTGCCGTTCTCAAAGCCACGTCGTCCCCCGCGGAAAGCCGAAGGAAATACATGGCCGAAGGCAGTTTGCTTCCGGTATCGTCCGTGCCTTTCCACTGGAACTCGTGGTAATCCGGCGAAAAGACGCCGGACATCGTCCTTACTTGCCTGCCCGACGTATCGAATATCCGCAGAATAACGGTTTCCTCGCCGGAACCACGCAATCTAAATTTGATTTTAGCCAATTCGTTGAACGGATTTGGAAAAGTTCCCAACAACGCGACGCGCGTCGGTCGTTCGGCGATCTCCGTTTCCTCGATATTATCGAGCGTTAAAAATATCGCATCTGTCGGCTGCGACTCGTGTCCCGCCGTATCGACTGCGGCAATCGAAAATAGGACGATGTCCCAAAAGGATAGGGACCCAGATCATAAGTTGTATCCGGTGGGTAAATATCGGCTATCTTGTGCGCCGGGATTATCGGGAAATCCGGCGTCCAGCCACAATACAGTGTATAATGCGAAAGCTCGGTCTCCGTGTTCGGTTTCCATTCAAAATGGAAATACGATGAATCGCCATCGCCGGTGAAGCTATCCGGTATGTCGGGAGCAAGGTCGAGATAGAGATAGTTTTGACCTCCGGGGCCGCCGTATGCCCCTATGTCGTTGCGAGAACCGTCGATGTCGTTATAGCGCGGATTGGGATGACCGGCGTCTATGCATGGCGAACCGTATTGTAGATGGACATCGAATATTGTATCACCCCGAAAATCGTAGTCCTCGACGAACATAGGGTCGGCGGCGAAGTTGCCAAATAAACCGATTACACTATCCGGATCGCCTACTTCGGGATTCCAGATACAATTATAGCTGGTATAAAGAGAATCTCGTGCGAAACGATTCGCGGTATTCATATAGATATTATTAACCTTAACTACTTCCGGTTCGAGACCAAGATGACCGCCTCCACAGAAAGAGTTATTCTCACAAAGGACGTTAGTATAGCATTCAGTTGGGTTGCCACCCAAAAATTTCCCTGCGAAATTGTTGGTAATTATCGCTGAATCTCTTGGAGACCCAAACATGATATTAGCGTTAAAAAGGATATTCTTCCTGATAATCTGATACAATCCGGCGCAAAAATCATTAGAGATTAAGCCACCCGGCCCATAAACAATGTTATTCTCCAAAACACCGGAGACTCCCCACGGTGAAGCATCAATCAGGAAAATACATCCCGAAACCAGGCAGTCATAACTTGCAGACATAGAAATACCGTTGCCACCGTAACCTGGTCCGGCCACTATGGTTTTCACATCGATTATTCTCCACCCCCTCATCTCGCCACCTGCGTTTATAGCAGTGCAGTTTAAAGTGGGTGGGTGCGCGGCATTTACGCATAAGTCCTGAACCGTGCAATAATTAACCATCCTAACGACTACAGTGGTAGAAGTCAGTTCATTCCGGTGAATAATCGTCGAGTCCATACCCGAACCAATCAGGGCCACGGAATCCGGCAAAACCACAAGTTCGTGCCATTCACCCGCTGCCACCCGCACCGTATCTCCTCCGCTACACGCGGCCACCGCTTCGCCAATCGAGTCTGTAGCCGTCGCCCAGCTATCATAAGGCGGCGTGCAACTACCCGTGTGTGAGACGTAGTAGGTCGCGGCGAAAGCGCACGAAAAGACGAAAATAAATATTATTGAATTTACGCTATTCATAAATTGGTTACTCTACATAAAAGAACTCGATTTCCACGCGAGGCGGATATAGTGGGTTTATATCAAACACGTCGGACTCCCTTCGCGGCTTGGTTATAAGCCCGTTATTCGCG
>JAGLDC010000041.1 GCA_023145965.1 bacterium
CGGCTGGCGCGATATTTTCGTCCGACATAATGTGACAAATATTCCAAATCGGACGTAGAAAATAGCGTGCCAGCCGGCGAGGAATGCCTGCAGATGTTGTGCTCAACCGACTTCGTCGGATTCGCTTCGGGTCGGCAATGCCGACGGATGTTGTGCTCAACGTGCTTCGCACGATTCGCTTCGGATAATGAAAATTTTGCAATGGAAGAGGGCGGCTTGAAGGCCACCCGTTTAACCCCCCAACCCCTCTCAACTAGACATTTCGTATAAACACGATAAAACTTTCAAGGCTATTTTGATTAATTGAAAATTTCTCTTGCGCTACTTGCAAACATCCTTATATTTTGCGACTTCGTAAAGAATGAAAAATGCGATTCGAGGAGGATTAAAATGCTTGTCGATCATGATATTAATTGTTTTCTTGATGAACTCGCTAGCCAATCGCCGGCTCCGGGTGGCGGGAGTGTTGCAGCGATGTCTGGTGCACTTGGAACAGCCCTAATTTCGATGGTTTGTAGATTAACCATTGGTAAAAAAGGTTATGAAAATGTCGAGGAAAACATAGCGGATATTCTTAGCGAGGCAGAACAGGTTCGCGAGGAGTTTATCAAACTCATCGATCTCGATGCCGAGGCTTTCTCGGGCATAATGAAGGCATATAAATTCCCAAAAGAAACAGACGAGGAAAAAAAGATAAGAACCGAGGCCATTCAAGCCGCCACACTAAAAGCAACTCAGATTCCCATGCGTATAATCGAGCTTTCAGTGAAGATGCTATCACTTGCTCATGAAGCAGGCGAAAGCGGAAATAAAAATGTAGTTTCTGATATTGGTGTTGCGGGCGCAATGCTTAACGCTGCTGTCGATGCTGCATGGTATAATGTAGAAATTAACCTATCTAGCATTAAAGATAAGCAATTTTTCGAGGAGATAAGCGAACGAGGCGAAATCCTTTTAGATGAAGCTGAAGAACTCTATGAAAGCGTCATGGAGATTGCTGATTTAAGGATAGGATAACTGAAATAATTCGATAACAGAGAGCTTGTTAGCACTCTTTTCATTATGAAATACTGCGATTTACATATACATAGTAATGCCTCTGATGGAACATTTACACCAGAAGAAATCGTTGAACGAGCTTGGAATTACGGTCTCAGTGGGATTGCTATTTCTGATCACGACACAGTAGCCGCCATTGATAAAACTCGCTCGTTATGTCTCAAAAAGGGCATCGAGTTCATTCCAGCCATCGAGATTTCTTCTTCCGCACTCGATGGGAGAATGCATATTCTTGGCTATTATATAGACAATAAAAACCAAGCTCTCCTTGATCTCACAAATAGAATGGCCGATTCCCGTTATCACAGAATTGAGACGATGTGTCAGAAACTCAATGAAGGTGGAATCCGTTGCGATTTTAATGAAGTTCTGCGTATTGCTGCGGGTGCTTCCATCGGAAGACCTCACCTTGCGGAACATATGGTCAATAAGGGCATTGTAAAAAACGTTTATGAAGCCTTTAGATATTATCTTGCTGAAGGTGGAAAAGCATATTTGCCAAAGCTTTCACCCTCACCGGAGGAAGCTATTAACATCATTCACAATGCCGGAGGTCTTGCTATTGCTGCTCATCCCGGTGTTACCGGCGGGATGATAAAAAAACTGCCGGAATTAGTAAGTATGGGAATAAATGGATTCGAGGCATATTATCCAGGTCATAACCATCAAATAACCTCGACTATTCTCAATTTGGCTCGATCAAATGATCTTGTTGTCTCAGGTGGGTCGGACTGTCATGGCTATAGGAGAGGGACTCCTCTAATGGGAATCTTCAAGGTAAATTACCGAGTCTTTTCGCTTCTGAAGGATAGATATTTGAAACAAAGAGCATAAACACTTTGAAATTCACATTATCCTTTTAATCGACACGGTAGTCTTAGCCAATAATAGCGCTTCTTTGGACAAATATATTATTCCTTAAAAAGGTCTCTGCTTTCAAGAACCACCACGAGACGCCTTAAACTGAAGTAATTCGGCAAACAAAAAACACATATATACATTAGCATTTTATAGGCACTACCGCGCAATTTGCAGTTTCGGCAAATTGCCTGCCAGTGCATTCTTCCTGTGATATTAACTTTATTTTTTGACAAAGGAAGAACTCTATTTTTTCTTCGTGAAAAGGGGCTTTTTTTATTCCTTGACAAATCTATTATGATTAAATAGCATATTGATTCAATATGCTTTGTTTCTTTGAATAATTAACGTCTAAAAATGGAGGGATTATGTCCCACAAAAAGCTTTTCATTCCAGGACCGACGGAAGTTTTACCCGACATCCTCGAAGCGATGTCGATGCCGATGATCGGCCATCGGAGTAAGGACTATTCGAACCTTCAAGGCGAAACTACCAAGCGGGTTCAGAAGTGCCTTTATACCAAAAACCAGATTATCGTATCGACAAGTAGCTCGACAGGCCTTATGGAGGCCGCAGTTCTCAATTTTTGCCGAAAGGGCAAGAAGATTCTTGCGCTTGAGTGCGGCGCATTTTCCGACCGCTGGGCAACGATTGCGCGGGCGAACGGCAAGGAGGTTATCGACCTCAAGGTCGATTGGGGAATGGGAATCCACCCGGAGATGGTGGACGAAGTCCTCGCCAAGCGCGCCGACGAGATTGATCTCGTTATGCTCGTTATGAACGAGACCTCGACCGGCCTCATGAATCCCGCGAAAGAGATTCAAGCCGTGGTGAATAAATACCGCGACGCCGGGGTTCTGATGGCAATCGACGCGGTGAGCGCGATGATGGCCGTTCCGATCAAAACCGACGAATGGGGAATCGATTACGTCCTCGCCGGTGTGCAGAAAGCCTGGAGCCTCCCGCCGGGATTGGCTATCGCCGCTATCAGCGAGAGAGCCATCGAGCGCGCGAAAGAGGTCGAGAATCGCGGTTACTATTTCGACCTACTCGAGTATATCAAAAAGAACGAGAAGGACCAGACGCCATCGACACCGGCGATCAGCCTCGTTAATGCGCTTAATGTAATGTGCAAAAGAATCCTCGACGAAGAGGGCCTCGACAATCGCTGGGCGCGCCACGAACGTCAGGCGAAGATGGTTCGCGACTGGGCGTTATCGCACGGTTTCGAGATGTTCCCTGAAGAGGGATTCTACTCGGTAAGCCTGAGCTGTATCAAAAATACAAAGGGCATCTCCGTGGCCGACCTCAACAAAGAACTCGGCAAACGCGGAAAGATGATCTCCAACGGATACGGCAAACTCAAGGAATCCGCGTTCAGGATCGCGCACATGGGCGACATCTACGAAAAGGACATTGCCGAACTTCTCGCGGACATCGACGACATTCTCGGATTCTAATCGGGCAATCTCGTTTCGCTCGATAAGTTATAAACACAATGGGAGAATGCCGTCGTGGTGCGCCGGATTCTCCTTTTTAAATTTAAGGAGCTAACATGGCTAAAATAATGATTTGCGACAAAATGGATCAGGGCGCTATCGATGAAATCAAAAAGCGCTGGGGTGCCGATGTCATAATCGGTCAATCGGTCGAGGACCTCACGAAGAATATCGAGCCTTACGAAGCGGTTGTTATTCGCAGTGCGACAAAGGTTCGCACGCCCTCGATCGACGCCGGCAAGAACCTCCGCGTAGTTATCCGAGGCGGTGTCGGGATCGACAATATCGACCACGAATATGCGCGCGGCAAGGGCGTCGATGTTCGCAACACGCCGAACGCGTCAAGCGACGGAGTCTCCGAGATCGCGCTCGCGCACATGTTCTCGCTCGCGAGAAATCTACATAAATCAAATGTGACGATGCGTAAAGGCGAGTGGCTGAAAAAGCAATATAAGGGAATCGAACTTGCCGGCAAAACCCTCGGAATTATCGGGATAGGCCGCATCGGCCAGTCGCTTGCGAAAAAAGCAAATGCACTCGGCATGACAGTAATTGCATTCGATAAATTTGTCGAAAAATCACCGCTCGATTTCGTCGAAATGAAAAAATGCATCGATTGCCTTTTAGCGTCTTCAGATTTCGTCAGTTTGCATATCCCGAAGTCGGGCGATGGGTATGTTATCGGCGCGCCCGAACTTGCGAAAATGAAGGACGGCGCATATCTAATCAACGCCGCACGCGGCGGAGTCGTCGATGAGAAGGCGCTTCTCGACGCGCTTAATTCCGGCAAGATCGCCGGTGCGGGCGTCGATGTTTGGGAGAAAGAACCGACCGACAACGTCGATCCTCCAAAACACGAAAACGTCTGCTGCACACCGCATCTCGGAGCCTCCAGCGCGGAATCGCAGAAGCGCGTCGGCACGGAAGTAATCTCCGTTCTCGCGGAATATTTCAACTAAATTCGTTCACACGGATTAGTGTAAAGGGATGGCATTTGTCATCCCTTTTTTTATCCTCCACCCCCGCGCCAGCGAACCACAACAGCACTCGATAGGAGATATTACTGAGCGGAAAATGGAAAATTTTCATGTATTCGGTAAAACTGTCCTTGACAAGCCGCATTACTTGCCCTTTATTTCCTTTATGATGCTCGATTATAACAACGAAGCATACGCCGCGCGCACGAAACCCAAACCAAACCGTAGGTCGAGGCGTGCCTCGACCGCCGCTCCCTCGAACGCGCCAAACGCATAACAAAAGCCAGCGAACAGAAATTGAGGCTGGGGATATGAAACCGAATATTGAAAGAAATTCCAATCCGGCGCAGAGTTTAGAACAGAAAAAATCAAAATTAGCTTGTATATTTGATATCAAAGTAGTATCATATGACTGAGTGGGCAAGATGAATCTATTAATAGAAGAATTTAATAACATACTTAAAGCGTGTCCAAATTTTAGGAAACTTATACAGGATTGCCCGTATGAGATAATAGATTTAGCTCGTTTCCTCATTGATATTATAGATAGCGGCAGGCATGATGATTGCTTCGATCTAAATCCACTAATTGAGTTTATGGAGTATTTTTTTTCAGCGGTTTATAAACCAGGAAAACAAGGAAGCAAGGTTTCTATCTCGATTCCAAACAAAAAAGGAAATCTAACTGTTCATAGATGTCATAGTGCGAAATTGGAAACGAAAGTATACCAGATAAGCAAATATACGGGAAATTTCAGAATTAGATTTCAACAAATGATGGGATTCGATTTCGAGCAGTTTTTAAGAATAGTTTTTGATGAATTAGAGAAAAGAAAAGGAGTATGAAGTGTCGAAAATGATAACTCAGGAAGATCTGGATAGAACTGAGCGTATGCATAGGGAAGAGGTTGAAGAATACATGGGCTATGACTATCCGATAACGATTATGCAATACGAGGATTATTGGATGGCTACGATAGAAGAACTCCCCGGTTGCGACGGTTACGGCGATTCCCCGGATGAAGCGGTCGCGGATCTGAATGCCGACAAAAAGGACTGGTTCTTGATGTCCTTTATGAAAGGGCACAAACCTCCTAAACCCAAAAAGCAACAGGAAATAGTCAGACTCTTAGTCCGTATGGACGTAAGTTTGCATCTCAAATTGTCTGAGAAAGCCGTTCAACAGAACAGAAGCCTGAACTCGTTTATCAACAATAGTCTTTGGAATTGCATAAATAATACTAATCGGGAATATAAGCTGAGAATGGAAGAACCGACAATACAAACGGTTATTGGAAAGAAGTATACAGGTCGTAATATTTTTACTTTACCCGAATGCCATGAAAACAAAGGATTAGAGGAATATGGACAAAAAATCGCAGCAGCAGGTGGATATTAAAGAAGCAACCGATAAGGTTTCACCGGAAGAATACCAGAAATTTATCAATCAACTTAAACTCGAAACAATTTTCTTATCGAGTATTAAGTTTAACAAAGTCGCAGATGCACATCTTAGAGACCTTAGAGGTGCGACGATTGACCTTCCTAAACCTCAAGGTAGTTTTATTAATTCAAAAGATCCGCAAAGGGCGTTTGCGACTCTGACTTACAATGCGACTATTGTCGATTCCGACGAAGAACTTTTAGAAGCCGAAATAGCTTATACAGCCGAATTCAGCTACGAGACTACCCAGTTCGATATATATAATTTTACGCTATTCTTCGAATTCAGTTTGCTAAACATTTTACATCCTTATTTCAGAAGGACATTGGACCAGTTAATATCTGAATCCTATATGGGACATTTCATAATGCCGCTTTTAAAAACGGTTTTTGAAAAATCAGAGGATAACGACTAATACAAAATACAGTCGTCAAATCCTGCGTGGCGGAGCTTCAGTTGCGCGGGAGGTTCGTTCTTTGTAGATAGATTTAATTTATGTTATCCCGCGCATCCACCCACTGCGGCGTGGCATTTGAAAAATCCCCCTGTCATTCATGCTTCAGAGTGAATGACAGGGGGCAAAGGATTACAGATCTGTTTTACATTATATATTTTGAATTAAGCATGATTTGAAATCCACCGTTTTCTTCCTTCAAATATATACTTATAAATAAACGAGATTTATAAGTAATTTTCCATAGATAATTTATTTGGCTACCGCCATAATGTCTTGCATACATTTTCCATGGAACTTTACTATGCGCTCAACATAAAACGAGGTCTCGCGGGGAAGCCTGTCCTTTATTTCAGCGAAGGTCGAAGCACCGATCTCGGTCAATAATTTTTTTGCACGCGTGGGGCCGCAGTTGTAGCTTGCGAACGATAGAAGCAATCTTTCATGGAGATCGGGTATCTGCGAGAGACGATCCCAGCAGAAACGATCATACCAAACACCAGCCTCGATGTTAGATTTTGGATCGAAGATATCTTCAGATAAGTGGTGAAGGTAGAGTTTTATATCTCGCCATGTGGCTGGCATGAGTTGCATCAGCCCGCATGCTCCAACGCGCGAGACCGCGCGGACATCGAGGCCGCTTTCCGCAATCGATTGAGCAACAAACCATAAGTAGAAACTATCGTTTGCTTCGCATTCTTGAGGCCAATAATTAATTGCCGATTCTCGAAAGAAATTATTAAACTTATTTTTTTGCATTTCGGTTCCTATCGAATAACTAAATTGGATCAAATTAAGTTGCCTAATTGAGGATTTATGGGTTATAGGTTCTTACGGGAGATTTTGTATAAACCTTGATTACTGAGGTGGATTTGACACTCAGCGATTCTGTTATTTCGAGCGTAGCCAGGAATCTCTTATAATCAATGTGGGAGATTCTTGGCTACACTTTTTGAAATGACACTTTATGTCTAGGCGAGACACGGTTCGCTTCTACCTCGCCACTCCAGCTAGATTTTTCTGCATTATCTGGCTGGCGATCTCACGGTGTGCGAGAGATTTTGCATCGTCGGCATCGGGAAGGCCGCAGGCAGAGATTAGCCGATCTACCGCTTCGTCTATCCACTCGCTCCAGTGAGCTGCAGGTGCGACAAGAAGCATCTCATCGGTGATTCGATCTGCTATCAGAGCAATCTCCTTGGCTCGGATAATCCGCGTGGAGTTGCGATTGATCCAGGGCTTGAGGTATTTCCCGGCGAGAAAACCTATTGCAATGAACAATAAAGGGACTATCGCCTTAATGAGGATGGTTATAAGTATTTGTTCCATTTTATCTCCTATTTTTTTAGATTAATGTTGTTCTCAAGAATCAAATCTACTTTTGCCTCGATGCGTCCAACGGCCTCGGTTTGAGTTAAAATAATGTCGTCCATTCGGTTAATCCGGTTCGAAAGCTCGGCATAGGTTATGCCCCAGACTATTCCTATCAGGGCGATGATCACCGAGAGACCGATTGGTGCAAGTCTCCAAAATATATTACGGTATTCGTCGGACATGGTTCCCCCTAACGGGTAACATCCCAGCGAACGATGAAGCGGTTTCTCCATATGGTTATAACATCTCCTTCAGGGAAAGTTAATTGAATATCAGCAGCATAGCTTTTCGGAATAAGTGTCGTCTGCTCTTGACTTAGTTCGAGTCGTGCGTGCCCGCTAGTGCCTTCAACAATATCGAGAGTATCTACTATCACTGCAATAGAATCACTCTCGCGGGTGCGGGCAGTGAAAACAGCTTCGGCGTCGGTTATATCCACTGTATCTCCGCTTGCCCCCAGGATATAGATATCGACAGTCTTATTGTCTCCTCTATATGCAATTATTTGCCTCGAAGTTCCACCTGAGAAAGTAACTGCAAATTCATCTTCATCCATTGTTAGAAGGAAGGGAAGGATTGCCTTCGACTCCCATGAGGCTGTGCCGTGGGCGAGGGCAAGTGTTTCTGCAATCATAGACCTAAATAAATTTGGATTAGCTGCAATAGGTATAGTAAATGCCGTGGTATCAACCAGAGAATCCTCCCAAAAGCCTGCCACGATTGCGGTTGCAAAGATGATTGAATCGGGAAAAGCAAATGCGTAAGTTGCCGATCTTCCGATAGTATCCATAGATGTCCATCCCAAAAGAGTATCTCCTGAGGCTAATACTGCACAGAAAGCTGAATCCGCATATGCGCTTTGACCATCGGTGCCTACAAGATCGACAGTTATTGGATAAATGAAGCAAAGCGCTGCCGTTGTGATTATCAGTAAGGTTGCTAAATATTTCATCGTAATCTCCTTCCGGGAGCAATAATCCCCCATTTTAAAGCGACATGTGAAGCACCCGATTCCGGCCATGAGACTTCTGTATTGTATGGACTTCGCCAACCTATAACAGGAATTCCAGATTCGCTTCGGAACCACTTTCCTCGATTGTCCCATAGGGGAGCCGTTAGGCCGTAGGCTGTATTTATACCGATCAACCTCGCACTATCTGCCTGAGCGACTTTGAGCGAATCTAACTCCGGATCGAATGACCAATAGTTTATTGGCATTCCAAGGTTGGTGGTTTCTGTTTCGCAATTAAATAGGATAAGGCCATCAGTTTGAATGAAATCGCAAGAATTGATAGCCTTCCCTGCATTTGAAATTATACAGTTTAGTAATTTTACTGCACCTCTATTGCCGCTCATGTTGATTGGATTCTCGACTGAATCGAAGGTGCAATTTGTAAATTGCACAAAAGGATTATTAGTCGAATAATAACTTGTGGTGATACCGAGTTGCGAACCAGTAAAAAGGCACTTATTGAACACATAGGACTGAGAAGGATACCGATATGCTAAAACAGCAATTGAATCGACGTAAAACGCATCCTCATCGAAGAAACCCGCTATACCGCTATAACCACAGATACCGCCATAACCATAATACTCATTCTGAGAAGATATAAAAATGCCTGCTTCGAGTCCCTTAATGCAATAGTCGGTTTCTGCGGTCAAAATGGTATTAGAAACCCGTGCAAAGCTTGCGTTTAGATAAAGACAGAATTTTCCTGAATTTAGATAGCAATCCTCGATAAGAAGCTGTGATGTTATGGCATATATTCCAACATCGAACGTTGAAAGCGAACAAGACTGAAACTTCGCGCTTCCCTTATCGCCCAGCGTAATACAATTCGCGGGGCTATTTATAATTTTGCCGTCGATTATGGTAACGAAGGCCTCGCCAATATTACCGCAATAGCTTCCGATTTGAATACAATTTCTTGTCGAATCCCCATCGATTGTCCACTTTGTGCTGTCAGGCCAAGCGAAAAGGAAGCATCCTTCGTGAATATTATTTGATAGACTGAATGTTTCGTTGAAAACTCCACAAGCAAAAGCGGTATCGTTTCCGCTCATTGCAACTGTAGCAGCGCCAAGTGTCGCGAAAGCTGAATCTGGGGAATTCCCTGGCCACGCGTCGTTGCCGAGAGATGAATGAATCCAGTATTGCCCTGGAATCAGTGCTGTAACCAGCAAAAAGAGAGCAAGGATTATTTTACCCATTTAAACCACCTCTCCAATTCAGAACAAAACGCAAAAAACCTTCGCGTTGAATCCGGCGGCACACAATAGCCAATTTCTTGTAGAAGTATTGTATCGCTTTCAGCAAGGTAGATTATTCCCGCAGATCTGATTAAACCATTTGCGGAAGTATCTTCCTCGATAACAACAGTCGAATCTACAACCGATATACCTGTCGAGTCGGGAGCGATAAGTGTATGTGCAGAATCGGCTGACACTTCAACCCAAGCTGCAAATCCTGCAAGCGAGATTAGCATCATTATTTCTAGGAATTTCATACTATCTCCTAACTAGCATCGGTTGTGATGTTGAATGCTATGTAAAAACCCTCTACAGGGCGTTCGATTCCAAGCCACGAAGCCAAGTAAGCGCCATCGGGCAAGGTTTCAACCTCGGCCGATTCAGTAAAACCGGGGAAAAGGTCGCCGAATTCAATATTCGAAAGTTCGAAATTATCGAATTCTTCTTTGAATTTTTCAACCACGGCTAATTTGATTTCTGCGAGGTTCTCTTGCGGATTGCGTCCTCTAAAGAGAATTACAGTTAAACCCTCACAAAAATTCTCTTGCAAGCCCAATTCCGCTGAAACAAGGCCAGTCATCGCGATTGGGTATTCGCCTGCGGCTATTTCTCTGATCCGCTTGAATCCGCGAACGGAATTCCGAAGCAATAGCTTATGTTCTTCCTGAAGTTTGGCAAACGATGCGACAATTGAGTCGATCGCGCTATCGAAAGTCGTTTTTCCCATGCTTTTCCTCTTTTCTTAATTGCTTTTATTAATCATCTAATTAACACAACGCCCGATTTCTCCAAACCCTCGAATTCTATAGCAGGTAATGCGGTTTGGATAGCACTCTCGAATTTATTTGAATACTGGGTTGCCTTAAGTGCATATATACCTCCGCCGGTCGAATTAGCATTGAAAACAAGGTGTAGATTAAGGAAAATCGCCGGTTCTCGGAGAACTTCCGGGTTTTTAATTAAAGATAGTATCTCACCATCATACAGTTCGTTATAGGCCTTGCGTATTCGAGAAGCAAGGATACCTTTCACTGCTGTTCGGTTATCGATTCTATCAAGAGATTCGAGCGATTCCGATTCGAAATCGTATAGATCGTTGATGTCAAATAATACATTTGTTTCCCAATTCATGATGTCTCCTGATTTGTTATGGCCATCGATCGATTTTTTGCGTCTCTGGAGGGTAATTTTTCGGGGGGCATGAAATGCAATCTTTCCTCGCCCCCCGAAATCATCGGTGTGCTAGATTTAGATTTTTTATAAATATTGTCTCTATTTCCAGCTCACCGTTAGGCTGTGAATTTATAACAGCTCTCAGCGCCCATGAAGAGCGCATTTAATCGAAGTGAATACACTAACTCGTTGCAAGGTTCTTTATGAGGCCGTGTGCATAAAGAGCATTGTGAACCTCTAGTGTGTATTCGCCTATTATTCTTCTTGCGATGTAGTCCGCAGCCTCAGAAGGGGTTGCGGGAAGATCACTAAAGGCGCGGTCACGCATGGGAACAAGAGCAAGTTTTGTTGAATCTAGAAGTGCAATCTTATCTTGAGGGAAAGCGGTATCTATGATGATACGCTCCACCATACCAAGCGGAAGATCGCCAACAAATTCATAAACAGCTCCACCTGTGCGCTCATCTGACCAGGTTGTCCTAACAGTAGGTGTCGAACCCGAGGCAGTGTTGAAAGCCGAGATAGCGCGTGCCTGAAAGGTATTGCAGACCAGTATATTAGGTCTTCCACCATCGGCAGCGATCTTTTCAATGAGATCGTTGAGATCGTCTGCGCTAATGGCTCCAGCCTCGGCATCGATTACATTTCCATCAGCTTTATCGAGGAAATAGAGTAATCCACCCATGGTTCTCGGAATCGAAGCGTCGGATGTATTAACGTATCTCCTGCCATAGATAACTGCCGCATTCATCTCGATCTGTAGCAATTCTAGGTGATGTTTAATGTGAAAGTCCACAAGGTCCTCTATAGCAAGGTGTTCAGAAGCTACAGCAGATTTAGAGACCTTAGCCGTGCGGTCGAAAATCTGTGAATAGTTAAATTCTGAAGATGGTTCGGTAACCGCGTCATAGCCAGGATCGCTTCCTTCTGAACGCGGCCGCGAGATGACCCTAACTACCGTATCGTCATCCATACCAACAGCGCTGGTTCCACCGTATGCTCGGGATACGGTGAGAGTCGCGCCATCAATAGATGTTACACGGATGATCTCATCGTAATTGTCGAAAGCGAGAATATCTCCAGCAGCAAACTTCGAGCCGGTATCGACATCGATCTCAGTGTCGGTTGAGAGAATTGCGCCATCCAAGACATCGATGGTCGGTTCGATAACATCCTCGAGCCATTCGTGTTTGTAGTTTTTGCTTTTCCCTCGAATCGGAATTATCGAGAGTAAGTTGTGTTGTCCTTTAGATAGAATCTCGAAAGTTTCACCTAAGTCGCGTTTAAGATTCGAGAAATCGTAAGATGTTTCCATTGTGTTTCCTTTCTTTTTGTTGGTTTTTAATTCATCATCGTTAAGCTTCATTCTCGGGGGGCGTCAGAATTTTCGTGACGCCTCCCTTAGCTTTCACATTAGCGTAAGGCTTTCAGCATGCTTAATGTATCACCAGCGGCCCTAGCAAGAGTCAATTCATCGCCCTTTGAGCGCGAGAATCCTGCATTATCGACCCTTGGTGGTGGTAACATTTCTTGGAACAGCTCAGGAAAACCATCCTTAAGCTGTGATATTACATCGATCGCAATCTTCGATGGATCTTCATCGGATTCGTCGAATTGAGCTATCTTAAAAGCAGCATCTAGTCTTTCGGGGCGAATATTCGCCCGCATTGCCTCGATACAGAAATTATCTCGAAGGCGTAGGTTTTCGAGTTCGGCGATCTTCGTCGATAGGTTTTCTTGTTCGGATTCCATCTTGGTTGTTTCTTCGAGTTTTTCTCTATATTCCCTTGCTTCTGCGTTAGCTTTTCGTTTAGCTATGATGAGTTTTTTTATGTCTTCAGGGTTAGCCTGCAATTGCTCGACAAGCGCATCATCATTGATTGTGTTGGTATTATCGTTCATAGTTTTACCTCTTTGCTAAGGATTTGGTTTCATTGTGGTTTTCCAACCAGAAGGCGTTATCTCGGTATTTTGCCTCGGCCTCTTCTCGTGTCATCTGGAAACGTATCATCATGTAATCGATCGGTGTGGCCATGCCATTTTCTATAAGGAATTTCCATTCGGCGGTTTCATCTTCGGTGGACTGAGGAAGCCTGACCTCGTGAACTGTCACCGAGAGGCCGGTCTGTGGTCGAAAAAGAATTCCCTTAAAGGGGTGAGCATTAGGAAGAGAATTTGCATGTGTATTCCAAACCTTCTTAATCACCCTGAAAAGCAACTCTTCAGAATCCTCGTAAAATGGCACCGCATTTTGCCTATCCTCGAAAAGCGCGAGGTTTTCCATTACCAATGCAAAACCGCTCTTTTGGCTTCCGCTTATGGAATAATTCGCCGAACTTATGTGATACGTATTTGAAAGCCGCATAATCGCCTCGCGTATTGCTCCGAGACACTCTGTTATTGCGGGATTCGGTGAGACGAATTTGAAATCCGGTGCCCCTCCGCCAACATGGCTTAGAGGAATTGATATTGGTTTTCCGGGCGCAACTACTATTTTTTCCTTGCCGTCATAACCTATAAGCACTGGCACACTGAATGACTGCATTTTGATAAGATGATTCAACTGAACGAGCTTAAGGTTGATAGCATCCTGCACAATTGTCAAATCCTCGCCGGCATCGACAAAATAACTCGAGAGCGGCAGGGTCTCTGCGAAACGCACGAAGGGTAATTCCCCGTAAGGATTGACGTTATCAGGATTCTCCTGTATGCGGAGGATAACACCATCAGCGGTGAAGCGGCGATAACTCGAGCTGTCCCAATAATGATAGACGAGTGCGTCCGGCGCGAGTGTCTCTGTGCGCGGGCGGCTATATATAATCGCCTCTGCCTCGGTTGGGTCTTCGGGATCTTGAATAACATCTATTTGATCCGGCGTGAGGACATCGAGACGAATACACTTATTGCGAAAAGAGGGTTTTACCAAAACAGTCCGACAAAGTTTCACCATGCGATGAACTGTTTTTATCGTTGCGTCGTAATTTGAGTTAGACATAAGCCAATCCCATAAGGCTTTTTCTTCAGGTAAAACATCGCCTTCGGTGCTTACAAGCATCCGTGAAGCACCGCTTCTATATACCAGAGCGGTTCCATCGACTATTGTTTTGATCACATTAACAAATTCTGGTTCGAGAGCTAACATAGAAGCATCACTATATTTTTCCTTGAGAAGCTCTAGCAAATAGGGTATCTGACGGTCGTTATAGTAGTCTATCCGTTTGGCCATCTCGCTTTTAAAGCTCCTGCGGACTGCTAGTTTTGCCGAGAGAAGGATTCTCTCTACCCATTCTTCGGCACGCGATTTTGGAAACATGGTTCTCCTTTCGTTCGATTTATCGATTTTCTAATATTCTATAAAAACAAAGGATCAACCGTTGGTTGACCCTCATTGTTGATTCCAAATTTTATGGAAAAATGTTAGGCGAATATCGGGGTGGAACAGCCCCCCCTTTTCAATATTTTTTACCCAAACCTCCATTCTGCAGTTTTAAGAGGCGTGACGAAATCTATCATGTAACGAAGGGCATCCATTGTGTGATCGTGAACGTTGTCTTTAAGGGGAAGCTCTCCGATTGGCTTGCCATTTTTATCCATAGGGTAAGTATAACTCTGGAAATCGTCGATAAGGCGCTTGCAACGTGGGTCGATTTCCAGATCGACCTGTCCACTTGCCGAAAGTAACTTTGCGCGCACCGCGTTAACCCCTTGAAGTATCGGAGAACGGACGACAGCCGTCCTGGTAATGCCCATACCGGTTATCGAAGAAAGCGAAGATTCCCCTCCGGCCTCTTGCCTCGATTGAAGACCTTCAGCACCTGAGATTATCCTCTCTACTCGCGAATACGGCACTCTCGCTTGGAAACTTCGCCCAGGAAGCGGTACCGCATCGCCAATAATTGCTGCAGCAATACTTTCCAATCTAAGATGCTGTTCGACAAGCTCATCGAAGATCACCCACCTACCCTTTGGCGATAATTGTGCCCATATTACAGCCGATGGGTGAGTCCAGCCAAAGTCTATACCAATGAACACAGGCCAATCATTCTTTATTTGCCAATGTTTTCCGAGGATATTTATCTGCGGAGAAAAATCTTCGTAAACACAAAAACCATCGTCCTCGAAACTAGCCTCGAACTGTTGGCGAAAATAACGCGAGTCCATCTGTCTTCGAGCACGTTCTATCTCAACATTATTTATTAATGGATTCTCGCTCGTTTTTGCTGTAAAAAATTCCGCATCAGCATCCCCAGCCCAACTTTGGACAAGATTCCAAACCCAGTTTTTTCCGCGTGGTGTTGTTGATAAAAATCCCGGCCCGCCTGTCGATATTGTTCTTGCGACAAGAACCTCCCACACCCTTTTAGGAAGCTGTGCCGCCTCATCCAGGTGGAACCAATCGAGAGTGAGGCCCATAAGCCGATCAGGGTTATCTGCGCTGCGAAAAAGTATCTTACTTCCGTTGTCGAGCAACATATCTCCAATAGAGGCGTTCCACTTTGCAATTCTGCCTTCGGCGAGTTCGGCATACTGCGGAACGAGGACATCGCGAGCCATACCTGTCGTCGGTGCCACTGCAGCTCCGGTTGTTGGAAGTAGCAGCGCTCTTTTAAGGCCTTTCAGCGCACCACTGAAAGTTTTGCCGCTGCGCACACCTCCTATAAAGGCAGTGAATCGAGCCTTCGACTCGACAAATTTCTCTTGACATGGGAAAAGTTTGGGCGATATTACACATTTATGTGCATTATTTACAAATTCAGGTATCTCACCTATTTTTTTGAGAAGATCGGTGGCATCTTTTAATTCTTTAACTTTAAAATCGGGATTAGCGATTATTTTATCTATTCTTTCAATCACTGCGTTTTCTGGGTTTATGTGGTTTTGCTCTGTTGTGGGCACTTCGTTTTTTAAGGTAAATTTAAGAGCAGAACTATTTTTCTTAGGTTTTATTTTTTCGGACATATATTCCTTTGCGTATATTTATATTTCGCTTTGCCGTGTAATTATATTCGTGTTTCCATTTTTTCAAGAGGTTTTTTTGAGTTTCAATGTAAATTTTATTCCTCTTACCGGCCGGGCATATTCTTTGTTATTTTTTCAATTAGAAATTCCGGTTACATGGGATTCTCTCGGGATTTCTCTGATATTCACTTCCAAAACTGGAGTGTTGCAATCCTTCTTTCCTTGTTAGGGATTTTATGCCTAATAAGCATTGCTTTTGGCTTTCGCTGTCGATATTATGCAAACATGAAAGCGGCACAGCTGAAAATTTGTGGCATAGTTCAGGGAGTGGGTTTTAGGCCGGCGGTTTATAGATATGCGGTTGCGCTCAATTTAAAGGGTTTTGTTCGTAACGACAGCCAAGGTGTTTTTATACATGCCGAAGGCAAGCGATTGGGTGAGTTCATTCTTGGAATTGAGAAGAATCTCCCGCCAAGTGCACAAATAAATGATTTTCAAGTTCTACCGGTCAAGCCGATCGGCTATAGAGGATTTGAGATTATTTCTAGCGAAAACATGGGTGGTATTCCTACTGCTATAACCCCGGATCTAGCCACCTGCTCTGATTGTGCGCGAGAGCTGTTCGACCCACAAGACCGGCGCTATCTTTATCCATTCATCAATTGCACTAATTGCGGACCTCGATATAGTATCGTCCAGAGAATACCATACGACAGGCCAAACACGACAATGTCCATATTTCATATGTGCGAAGATTGTAGTGCTGAATATAAGAATCCTATCGATCGTCGCTTTCACGCCCAGCCCGATGCTTGCGCTACATGCGGACCGCAATATACACTTCTCGATAGCGATGGTAAAATGATTGAGTCGAAAGACCCAATAGCTTTTGCGGCAAAAGCTATCGAAAGCGGCAGTATAATCGCAGTAAAAGGTATCGGCGGTTTCCATCTTATGGCGAATGCCTTCGACAAATCGGTAGTAGCAAAGCTTCGTTTACGTAAAAACCGCCCAAATAAACCATTTGCTATTATGGCACGCGATTTAGACGCTGTTGGGCTTCAATGCAATATATCTGAGGACGAGGCTGAAGAGTTAAAGTCTCCTCGTGCACCGATTGTGTTATTAAAAAAAAAGATAGACTGCACCTTGCCGGAATCCATTGCGCCCGATCTCGACAGAATAGGCATATTCTTGCCCTACGCACCGGTTCATTATCTTCTTTTTAATTCTATGTCTATCGACGCGATAATCGCCACCAGTGGCAATCGCCGTGATGAGCCGATTATATGCGACAACAACGAGGCAGTTTCCAACCTCGATAATATTGCCGACATGTTTCTGGTTCACAATAGAGATATCGTAGGACGCTCCGATGATTCTCTCGGTTTCGTTTTCAAGGGGGATTATATTGTTATTCGAAGAAGCAGAGGCTATGTGCCGAAAGCCATCAAACTTCCTGTTGAAGGTCCTTCGGTCCTCGCTGTCGGCGCAGACCTTAAAGGCACTTTTTGTTTAACTCGCGGAAATGAGGCTTTTCTATCACCATATCTGGGTGATTTGCAGGGCGCGAAATCCAGTGAATATTTCGATGAAGTCCTAGCTCGCTACCTCGAATGGCTCGATATCCAACCCGAGGTCATCATCAGCGATCTTCACCCCGATTATGTTTCAACTATCAAAGGCGAAAAACTTGCGCGTCAATTGAGCTTACCCTTCCTTCAAATACAGCATCATTATGCACACATCCTGTCGGCTATTGCAGAGCACCAACTGGCTGATAGGCCGATTCTGGGGATTGCGCTCGATGGCTACGGTTATGGTGCGGACGGCACTATCTGGGGGGGCGAATTTCTCATTTCTGATTACAACGATTTTTCTCGTGTTTGTCATATAACATGTGTCCCACAACCTGGAGGCGACCGCGCTGCTGTCGATGTTCGTCGAATGGCACTTTCATGGCTGCAAAAAGCCTTCGGAGATTGTGCTCTCGATTATACAGACCAACTATTTAAACCAAAAATCGAAAACGGCTCGACCATTCTCGAATTAATCCGTCAAAACAGACCACCACTTACCTCAAGTGCTGGTCGCCTTTTCGATTCCATATCCGCTATTTCTGGTGTTTGTAGCTATAATTCATTCGAGGGCGAGTGCCCTCAAAAACTGATGGCCGCCTTCGACTCATCAATCGATGGAGCTTACGAATTCGGTTTCGATGGTAAGTCAATAGACCCCTCGACTGCTGTAATCTCAGCGACAAAAGACGCGATAAAGAATGAATCTCCTTCGCTAATATCAACGCGTTTCCATCGAGGATTTGCTAACGCTCTGGTTTTGGCATCGATAACTATTTGTCGCGAGCATTCCATTAAAAAAGTTATCTTAACCGGAGGAGTTTTCCAGAATATTGTGCTTTTAGGATTAGTAGCTGAAGGCCTTCGAGAAAATGGACTCGAACCTCACTGGAACAAGCAAATCCCACCCGGAGATGCCGGATTGGCAATTGGCCAAGCGCTTTATGGTCTTAAAAAGTTAAGCATTGATTAATCCTCCGGCCAGACCAGATTGAGAAGTGACACTCTCGATGGCGTGCCAAAAATTGAAAGCAAAGCGTTTTTACCATCGGAAGACCAAGCAATATCTAGTATTAAGCTGCAGTTTTTCGGCTTAATTCGAAGTGAATCGCCATTGTCGATAATAATCAGCTCGTTAGCATCGATAATAAAATCGAGATCGGAGTCGGGAATTATCCCGATCATAAAATTCCCATCGGTCAAGTCTAATTCCATCGGTGAATCTTTTTGGAAAATCGCTTGATAGCATGGACCCGTGGTATCACTCGGCGGTGCGCCAATAGGAAATCTTGTGCCAAAAGGCAAAGGTCTCTCCGTTTGAATCGCCATGGAATCAAAAGTCTGGTAGAACCTTACCGGCGTTTTCTCAGAACGAAAGCATAGTGCAAACCAAAGAGTATCTGTCTCGCAATCCCATGAAACGAGACCTGGAATAGTCCCCGATGGCAAGTTCACCTGTTCACTCTTACCCCTTTCGGGACAAAGCTCTATCCCTAAATTATCCCAGAATAAAGTATCTAAAACCAAAATCGAGCAAAGAACATAATTCACGGAATCGACAGTGCCGCAGGCTATATCCCTAACCCCAGCAGGGATAATCGTCCGTTTGAATAGTCTATTCCACTCGACGAGACGCGCCAGATGTCGATTATTCGGTGGAATCTCTATCCACACTGCGGTGGATTCGCCAGGATACCATTGAAGCCTGTTTGCCCAACCCAATCCTAGGTCAGATATATCTCGAATAAGATATCCTGCAGGCAGGTGGGCAGATACGTGAAACGGAGCAATTAATATTCCGAGAATTAATATCGATAAAAAATTGTTCTTTATTGTTAAAACCATCTCGGCTCACCTGAAATACGGCCTTCTTTTAGCGGAAAATATAATACTAATCCCCCTGCTTGTCCAATATTTCCTGAATATCTCAAATCCGAAAGCAGAAGCACATCGTCGCGCCTTTTTATCACAGGCAAACGCGAACGCTCGACATAGGTCCTTGAGAGTTCGAAAGAGATTATATCATCGAAAAAATCATCACCCTCATCAAGAAGATCATATACACCTTGAAATTCGATTTCTCTAGAAAAAGCTGATGCCGCAAAACTCTTGGCCGAATCCCCCTCGACAGTAACAACCCGATAAAGCGTAGGATTAAACCAAAAAACTAATTTCTCTGTATTAACATAAGAGTAAACCTGCTCCGGTTGACCAAAACTCTTAATCACTTTATTCTTAGAAGCTATTTTGGAGTGTATTCTTAAAGCTGAATAGGCGGATAACGCAATCAAAAAGAAGATTATAACTCTCCTCCGAGTCCTTGGTTTAAATGTAATAACCAAAACCACAACAAACATGAGGACTATTAGTATAGGATCGACAATAGGAAATAGATTGGCCGAAAATGGCGTTTTCGAAAACGGCCATAGCAGCTGTGTGCCATAGCTCGTTATCCAGTCCATGGTATCGTGAACAAACACCATCAAAGAAAACCAAAACCACAGTTTTAAAAAAGGAAGCTGCTTTTTCGAGAAAAAATAAGCCAATAGAGCCGCAATAATCCCAAAAAATGGTATAAAGATAATCGAGTGGGTGAAACCGCGATGGTATTTCAAGTATGTTTCCGCACCACCTAACATCAGCGCAATATCTATATCCGGGGCATTCGCAGCAAACAGACTCACAACAAAAAAAACCTTGTTTCTTGAAAGGGTATTCTGAGTGGAGTCTCGGATTACAATCCCGGATAATGTATGAGCGATGTTATCCATATTGAGTTATCATATGCAATAATTGGGCCTAAATAAAGGGCAATGTTATTCCAAAAAACTCGAGTTCTAATATAAATAGTGCCCAATACCGTTTTAAGTTAAAATTGATATGTTAAAAATAAGTAACTGTCAAATCCATTACTTGCATATCAAGCGCAAGTTTACCTAAAAAATAAAACGAATAATTCAAAGTTTGAAAAGGCTGTATGATTTCTTCATACAAACAAATATAAATTATTATGTTAGCTTTTGGATAATACAAACACATGAAATATGGTTTTACATATAAGTGAGAAATTCCATATGTGTTTACAGCTAGGTAGCTATTAAATTATATATTGACATATCGAGAAACAGAGATATATTTTCGAATTCATATATATAGATAATCCGAAAGGAATTGATATGCGCATAACGAAAAAGAGTGTTAAAAAACGTCTGAGAAAACACGGATTCAGGTCCAGAATGGCATCGCACAACGGTCGAGATATTCTTTCAAGAAGACGCAAAAAGGGCCGCCATAGGCTTTGCGTCGAAGTTACTACCAAGGGCGAGAAAAAACAATAAAAGTGGCCTTGCCACTCAAATTTCGACTTAAAGGCCGCAGAGCCTTTGATGAGTTTCGTGGCAATGCGCTTGTTTATTTTCAAAGAAATATTGTTTTAAAAGTCGTCGATTGTAAAGATAACATGGCTTTTGGTTTTGTAATTCCAAAACGCGTGGGCAAAGCTGTTAAAAGAAATAGAATCCGCCGGGTTTTAAGCGAGTGGATCAGAATCAACATTGGTATGTTCCCCTCAAATAAGCATTATCTTATTATAATACGACATGGCAAAAGAAGTTCAAAAAAAATAATCAAAGAGATTTGTGAGCTTGCCAAGAGAGTTACCGATGCCGGTTAAGATTACCCAAATAATCAAATGGCCGTTTCTCGGCCTTATTAAGATATACCAGATGTCTATAGGGCGGGTTATACCTAACTCCTGCAGGTTTTATCCAAGCTGCAGTCAATATGCCTATGAAGCCATAGAAAGCCACGGCATCTTTAAAGGCGCTTGGCTATCCCTTAGGCGATTGAGTCGTTGTCATCCTTTCAATATCGGCGGATTCGATCCGGTTCCGCCCGTTCGGGGGAAATAATGGACAAAAGAACTATAATTGGAATAATAGTAATAGCGGCAATTTTAATACTCATGCCCTATTACACTAAGCTTGTAGGAAATAAATCCGAAACCCAACTTGAATCCGATTCTCTCGCTACTGCGGAAACTGATATCACCCGCTCAAACGAAAATGCAATTATCCATTCGGAAGGTCTCACAGAAACCGAGATTTCCCCTAGCGGAGATACAACTCTTGCTGAACACAGTCTTGGTGCAGAGAAAGACAATACGTTTTATCCCGATACAATTCCTGAGAAAATAATATTTGTCCAGACAAAGTATTATAATTGCGAAATCACCTCTAGAGGTGGTGATTTCATTTCATTTTTGAGCAGAGAATATCCCGATGTCTCTGGCGAACCGATGAATTTCTGCCACAGCGAGATCGAAGGCCCAACCTTCGAGATAATCGGTTTCAGGGGCAAAGAATCAATTACGTCCGCAAGCCTTAGTTTTGTATCCGATATCGATTCATTGATACTAACGGAAATTGAAAACGAGGGCGCAATTACTCTCGTTGCATCACTTCCCGAAGGAGGGATTCTCCAGAGAAGATATCATTTCCGATATGATGATTATTCATTCGACCACACCGTGTTATATGCTGGAGACAGCACCTTAGCACCACTCGACGAAACCATCCTTTGGTGGCGCAAGGGCCTAGAGCCTTCGGACCCTGCAGTTAAAACCAATGTCTCGACAAGCTATCGCGCTGGTTATATGATGGGAAACGATTACACTAGCGAGAAGTTCGGGAAAAGCGATATTCCACGCTTTTCCTATGATGGTTCTACAAAATTTGTAGCTACTCTAAACAAGTATTTCGCGGTCGTCATAGCCCCACAAGAAGGAGAAGCCGCTGGTGTTCGCTGCGATGGGGTTTGGTATTCATCCGATAAATTTGATGGTGCAGATAGACAAATCCCCGTTATTGGGGTTGGACTTAGCATGTTCGGCAGTGATGTCCCATATACCAGACATGATTTAATATATATCGGTCCTCGTGATCTGAAAACACTGCGACAATATGGCAGAGATTTTGAGAAAACCGTGGACCTCGGTTGGTCATGGCTCGCGCCTATCACTAAGTTCTTCATTTGGATATTTGATTTATTATTCGTGTTCCTTCGGAATTATGGCATAGTTATTATTGTGTTCAGTATTCTCATTAAATTTGCACTTTATCCATTATCACGCAAACAAATGGAAAGTATGAAGAAAATGAAGGATCTCGAACCAAAAATGTCCGAACTTAGGGAAAAGTATTCTACCGACGTCAAGAAACTCAACGAAGAAACGATGAAACTATACCAAAAAGAGAAAATAAATCCTCTTGGCGGATGCCTTCCCCTCTTACCACAAATGCCAATTTTCTTTGCTCTTTTTGCCATGCTGAGAAATTCGTTTGCACTTCGTGGAGCACCATTTGCCCTTTGGATACAGGACCTTTCTGCAAAAGACCCTTATTATGTTCTGCCAATTCTAATGGCTGGTACAATGTTCCTTCAGCAAAAAATGACTGTAAAAGACCCTAAACAGAAGGCTATGGTTTATATGATGCCGCTTCTGTTCCTGTTCATGTTTAGAAACATGCCTTCGGGATTGGTTCTGTATTGGCTCTGTTTCAATGTTTTCTCACTTGCTCAAACCCTGTGGGTGGAGTATAAATCCAATCGTAAAAACGCTTTAATCAAAGCATAAAATGGCCATTGGACATGGTATTCTTAGCCTTCCTCGAGACGATACTATCGTTGCAATCTCGACACCACCCGGGCGCGGTGCCCTTGGAATAATCAGATTATCTGGAAAAGATGCAATTAATATCGCTGGGACCGTTTGTAAAATAGATATTACACCAACGCAAGGCGGTTCAGCGAAGGCTTGTAGTGTTGAGTTTGGCGATGGGATTATTGACACTGCGGTAATTACTGTATGGCGAGCACCCAGGTCCTTCTCCGGCGAAAATATGGTCGAGTTTACGATTCACGGAAGCCCTTTCCTTTTATGTGCGCTACAAAAAAGGTTAATCGAATTTGGAGCAAGGCCCTCTGCGCCTGGAGAATTCACCCTCAGAGCTTTATTAAACGGCAAACTCAGCCTTGCTTCAGCAGGCGCAATCGATGCAATAATAAACGCGACTGGGCGAGCTGCAGCAATGGCGGCATCGAAAACTCTTTCCGGTGAGCTAACAAAAAAAATAGAGTCGATTCTTGTTATACTTGAAAATATCGAGTTGAAAACAGCAGCTCAAACCGAATTCCCAGAAAATATCGACGAACTTTCTCCCCTCAAAATCGTCGAACTTCTCGATCAAGCACTACTTAATATTCAAAAACTTATCGAGATTCTGGAATTCGGGGAAAAAGTCACGAGAGAATCCGTGATCGTTATCGCCGGGCCACCAAATGTAGGGAAATCTACACTCACCAATGCACTTCTTGGCACAGAACGAAGTATTGTTCACCACAAACCGGGAACCACAAGAGACCTTGTCGAAGATAAATGCCATTTCGGTGACATCGAGGCTATTCTGGTAGATACCGCCGGCCTGAGAGAAACCGAAGATGAAGTAGAACTTATCGGAGTGAATCGTTCATGTAATCGTCTTTCGACAGCCGATCTCGTAGTCTTTGTTCTGGACGGTAGCTCTCATGATAATACATCCGAAGTGGTTCTTCTTGAGAAAATATATAAACTCAATCATATTATTGTTCTCAATAAACACGATCTAGGCGATAAAAGAGAGTTCCCTCATGCGATCCGCACAAGCGCGCTTACCGGAGATGGGATAGATAAACTCAGAGAGAAAATCAAGAATAGACTGGCTCCTTCTAATACTGAAGCCCTTTGGGCCGGAGCATGGCAAATTGATGGCTTGGACAAAACGAGGGAAAATATAGAACACTCTATCGAGGCATGTCATATGGGTCTTCTCGATGCTGCTTTGGAAGAAATTTCCTCGGCTATCGAATTTCTTCGCGAAATCTCAGGCCAAACTGAAAACCGCAGCATAATTGAAAAAGTGCTCGAAGGATTCTGCCTCGGTAAATAGGATTGCGCTTTAGCCACTTTTCTGAGGATGTCCAAAAAAGTTGCTCAATATTGAAATTCATAAAATTTACAAATTAGCTTGCTATTGATCTTTTCTCATCTTATTACTTATATGTTATGAAAATGAAATTTTTTTACATCTCCCTGCTTGTTGGCGCAATTATCGCCTCACCTATAAGAATAGCCAGAGACACTCACGCCTGGGCTTCTGGAACGAACAACGCCCGGACTATCGTTTCAGATTCAGTAGGAAGACTATTTGTAGTTTACTCGGGGCTTTCTGGTTCCTATTATCAAATCTATATAGCCATGAGTTCAGACGCTGGTGCTTCATGGAATCCGACCTGGGCTACTTTATCATCGTCTGCATCTAATAATCTCTCGCCCTCGATAGCTATAGATTCAGATGATACACTCCATATTGTGTGGCGAGGCGAGGTTGTTAGCGGTTCTGACGCTGATTTACTATATTCGAAATATCCTTCGCCGGTAATAACAACAATATGCACTCATACTGGTTATCCGGGCGCAAATTGTCCCTCGATAGCCGTCGATTCGTTGGATAATCTCCATGTTGTCTGGACAGGATGCCCCTCCGCTTGGACAGTGCGTTATGCTTACTGCGATCGCGCAACAGGCGCATGGGGATCGAGTGAACCCATAGGAACAAGGACACCTTCGCGCTGGCCATCGATCGAGGTTGATGCCGAAAATCGACCCCATGTAGTTTATCGCAATCAATATAGCGGACATTACCATTGTGCGCACCGCTATAAAGACAGCGGTGCGTGGATAGGCTTCAATGGAGCATCACATGATACTCTCGATCAGCTTCCAGCCTCAGTTGAATATACTTCAATTTTTATTGATACTCTCGATAATATACATGCAATCTGGGAATGGATGACCGCTTTTGCAAGTAACCCGGATTCAGTGAGATATAGAAAATACGATCATCTCTCGGGTAATTGGCTCCCGACATTTACTCCTTACGGCAATTCTGCTACGGATGCACATACATCGTTCAACGGCGATGTAGTCACAGATGATGAAGGAAACCTATTCATACTTTATCACGACAACGATAGCATATTTTGTGCTGTCTCCAGTGATCTTGGAACAACATTCCCTATTGATACACTGTTACAAAATGATCTCCATGCGCGGTATCCTAACGCTCGCGGAAGTCTATGGCCGAATTTCAACAGACCATCGGGTGGATGTATAGATTATATTTGGACCTGGAATGACCCCGACAGTGCAACCATATCTCTTATGTTCGACAGGATGTGCATCGAAGCTGAAGATATAGAAACAACTGAAGTTTGCGCAGAATTTATCGAGCCGCTGGATAGCGCATGGTCATCTTGTTCAGATCAGACTATTGTTATGAACATCGGTTGTTGTTTCTCAGATGAAACATTGAAGGTATTCTCAGACACAACAACCGTCGAATACTATGATTCGATATCAATGAACTGGATTTCAACTATAGCGCCCGATCCTGACGATTGGGGAACATATTGGATTCACCTAGATAGCTCAGAATGGGTATGGAGCTGCTATCCCGCTTCGAGTAGTCATGGCGACTGGTTTCGTTCGATAATTGACTTTGATTGTCCTGATATAGATACAGCCTTTATCAGGATACAATGTGATAATAAGGCTTATATCTATGCCAATGGCACCTATGTTGACACAACCCACGGCAATCCGGGGGGAGGGTCAGCAGGTTGGCGAACGCTCTACGAGTTTGACCTTACCCCATATTTCCACGGTGGAGAAGATACTGTTTCGATAATTGGTTATAATTCCGGTGGTTATGCTGGAATGATGTTCGAAATCGGCATTATCTGCGCCTCATCTTGCTGTGGAGGAATCGATACTTCTTCTATTGATTTTACTGTTAACGGCGAACATTATTCGATTTTCGATCCCGAGCTTAGCTGGGATGGCGATTCAACACTGACATTCACCCCCATTGCACCGGATACTTTAGAGGACGGTGATACTGTTGTTGCATGTTTGTTAACAGTCGAGGACACCTGCACAGGAGCTTTAGACTCCTCTATTTGCAGAACATTCTTTGTAGATTTAACAGCACCTTTTATCTATGATATTTTGCCAATCCCGGGATCTATTGTTGACGATTTTTCGCCCAACATCGAGTTTTATCTTGTGGATTCACTCTCTGGTCTCGATACATCGAGTGTTGTTTTCACAGTCGAAGGCGTTTCAGAAATTCCTACCCTCTCCGGCTTATCTCCTTGGAGCTATATATGGACTCCTGACAGTGCCTTCAATCGTAACGATACAGTGGATATCTGCGTCGTAGCAACGGATTCGACGGATTATTGCCCAGATAATATACTCGATACATGTTGGTCTTTCATAGTCCGACCTTGCAGTCCTATGGATATTAGCGTGGAATGCCCGCTTCCTTGTTTTGCTTTCTCCTCCTGTAGCACTGGAGCCGTCGTGTTTAGTGTGTCCGATAGCACTGACGCCGGAATAGACACCTCGAGAGTGTATGTCAGTGTGATCCGCGTGATCCATAGCACTTACGACACAACATATATCTCCTCTCCTTCTCCATTCATTATTTTCGATTTTACTGCAGATACAACAATTACTGTTTGGGGAAACTGGTCGGATGGTGACAGCGTTTTTATTCAACTTGACAGTCTCTATAATCTCGATGGCTGTTTAACTGTGCCTTAATCGGCCCAAGGGGGCGTCAGAATTTATTTACCTAGAGGAAAACGCGTTTTCCTCTAGGTAAATAAATTAGCTGAATGCCGAAGCTTTATATTTATTTCACCTTCTACCATCGACCGGCATTCGGCCTACGTTGCACCCACTGGTGCAACGACCGACGCCCCCGTTTAACTCAAAGCTAGATTCTACTGTTTACAGACACTCGCGATTTTGCTCGAAAACGCCTCTTTTATAGATATATTGAATTGATTGCCCTTTATTATTCTTTAGAAAATGTTAGCATGATTATCCTATTATCTGTTTTAATTGCTTTTTTAGCACAACCGCTTGCAGCACAAGCAGTTACTGATCTTTGGAATATTGATTCTATCGTAGATTATTCATGGATGGATGTCGAAACTCTTTGGACTGCCGATACTAGCATCATTAATTCACTTGGATCTGAAATAATTCCCTTGAAGGTAGGCGAGATAATGTTTTCATCCTTCGGGGCCGATAGCGGTGAACTCAGGATTCAGGGCTTTTTTGCCTACCCATCATCCGGCACGAACCTCACTGGATTGGTAATAAATCACGGCATGATAATGGATGGCGAATTATCCATGGCGGAAACCTTCGCTGCGGGACTAAACAGCTTTACTTTGGCAATAAGCGCTCCGGGCCATGGGACATCCACAGGCGGAAGTGCATATAACTTCGAGAATCTTATTTGGTCTTATCCAAATCCTCGTAATAACCACTTCTACCAATTCGCCTACGCAACGATGCGTGCGATAAACTACATGGATAGCCTTACAATCGTTAATTCAGATTGGCTCGGAGTTATCGGATTCTCCGGTGGTGCCGATGCCGCAATAATCGCAAGCGGGATTGATGACCGCATTGCCATATGTATTCCCATTATCCCACAAACAAATTTCGCTTGTGGAGCTGCAGATTCTGGTTGGATAATAGACGTTTTTGCGGAAACTGGCATTTCTCCCGACGACTCAAATGTCGTCTATCTCGAAAACTTTATATCACCTATAAATTACTTCGACTATATCGATGGCTTTACTGTAATGATAACCGCGTCCCAGGATGAATTCGAGCCGTTGAACTGCGTTGCGTATAGCTTTCCTCTTCTCGATAGCTCGCGCTCACGCCTAGAGATTGTCCCAAATTTCGACCATCATTGCTATTTCACAACCTATGCTCTCACTGGCGATTACGATAGTTTCGATAACACGACAACCTTCTATAGCAAAATATTAGGTATATCAAATTCAGTTATAGATCTTCTAAAGCTCGGTTCACCGGTGCCGCGTATGCCTTCAGTAGAGGCTTTTGAGCTTGAAGACAGCGTTGAATTTGTTGCAGATGTTCCCGTGGAATATTGGGCTTCCAATGATGTCAAACTCTGGTTCAGTGTGGATTCAGCTTGGACTTTCGATTTTGTCCAAATGGAAAACGAAATGCCCGACCTCGGCGAATATAGCGTCATGCTACCACGAACACGAGCTAATTCATTGGAAAATATTATATACTATGTCGAAAGCCGTTGCACTCCGATATTCTGGCTGTCATCCCTTCCGCATGTGCCGGATGACATGGTTTTCAATCTCAGACCATTCCCAAGACTCTTTTTTGGCCTCGATATAAAGGAAACCAAAATAACAAAACCAGATAATATCTACCTTCACACTTATCCAAATCCGTTCAATTCCTCGGTGAAAATTTCAATAGAAACTCAAGATTTTGCGCCTCTACAAATCGAGATATTCGACCTAATCGGCCAAAAGATCGAAGTCCTGTATCCTTATGCCACTTCACTTCAAAAGAAAGAATATCCCGGAGGAGCGAATGAGATAATCTGGACACCAAACGAACATGTTAAATCCGGAATCTATCTTATTCGGATTTACCTAGATAGCGGCGAAACCGCATTGAAGCGGATAGTATATCTTAAATAAGCATTTATATCATATCCTATACCTATAAATCCTTCAGCTCAATTGCCTGATATAAAACACAGGGAGGTTATAATAACCCTCAAGTGACGATTTATTACAATTGAACTCTCTGGATTGAATATCTAGTGAAACCATATGATGCAGTGTTTTAAAAGGAAAAACCTCCTAACAAACTACCTTGTAATTAAAACAATGTTATATATATTTGAGTAGATGAGGATTCGAACCAGATACATACTATCCATTATACTACTTATCACAATTATCAGCGGCTCGGTTCTGGATTTTCTCGGCTTAGATAGAAAGATCACAGCGGAAAAGGTCAAGAAATGGGGTCTTTCTATGCATCCTGCAATGTGGCAAAAACAATTATCAAACGGTGCAGTGCAATGCGAGCTGTGCCCTTTTAAATGCATTATAGATGAGGGCGACCGGGGAATTTGTGGCGTTCGTGCTGTAGTGAACGATACGCTTCGAGCACTTACCTACTCTCGCCCAGCCTCGATAAATCTCGATCCTATTGAAAAAAAACCACTTTTCCATTTTACCCCAACTGCGAAAGCGCTTTCTATAGCTACCGTGGGATGTAACCTAAGCTGTAGTTTCTGCCAAAACTGGAGCCTATCTCAAGCTTTGCCAGAAAACACAAAAACAAAAGTAGTTACCCCTAAAGAGGTTGTATCCATTGCTATACAATCAGAAGCGACTACAATAGCCTATACCTACTCCGAACCGACTGTATTTTATGAATATATGTTCGATACCGCTAAACTCGCTCATGAGAATGGTATAGCAAACTTATTGGTTACATGCGGGTTCATCGAAAAAGAACCTTTGCTCGAGTTATGTAGTTACCTCGATGCAGCGAATGTCGATCTCAAGAGCTGGTCGGATGAATTCTATCGAGATTATCTGAAAGCTATGAAAGCTCCCGTTTTAAGAACATTGAAGATACTGGTCGAACAGGGTGTATGGGTGGAGATCACTAATCTCATTATTCCTGATGCAAACGATAACCCTGAGAATATACGCCAAATGTGCCGTTGGATAGCTGACTCCCTTGGAACCGGAATCCCCCTTCATTTTTCTCGTTTTCACCCTAATTATAAACTCACCGACAGACCATCGACCCCGGGAGCAACTCTCGAAATGGCATATGAGATTGCAAAACAAGAGGGAATTAAATTCGTTTACGTCGGAAATATTCGCGGAACGGAGCATGAAGACACATATTGTCCCAACTGCAATGCAAAACTTATCGATAGAACTGGATATTTTATCGAAAGCAATTATATCGATAATGGGAAATGTGCGTTTTGCGGAACCAAAATCGAAGGCGTATGGTGATAAGACCTACCGCTACTTTCACCTTTTTTCAATTCTAAATTAATTGACTTTTTAAACATTAAGAATATAATATAATAATTAAAAGAATTTATATGGAATGATTACTATGAAATATTTTTTCATTACAATACTTGCCTTCTTTCCGACAATGGTTTTCGCCTCCGAAAACGGCGAATCGGACGGAGGTATTATAAGATTTCTTCCATATGCCGCCGCTGTTATAATCTATCTCATAAGCTCAAAACTTAAGCCCAAAAAAATAAATGACAAAAACATTCTATCAATGCCTAAGACTACCAATAAAAGGGAGATTGGTCCCCAAGACACTCAAATAAATTATAGCGGTTATGAAAAAAAATATAAACCGATAGAACCTAAATGAACCTTTTTAAAAAAATAACTTTTCTATCTATATTTCTTATAGTTCTTTTAAACCTCGGTTGCGGAACCAACCCTCAAATTAGGCCTGGCGATGTACACCTCGAAATTGAAGGAAACGAACCGAATATTTATATAGTCCCTCCCGAGGAACCAGAAGGTAACGAAAGAGTAACTATAACTGAACACCATGAAACCCACGACGGTTTATGGCGAAGCTACAACGAACATATTGAATACGATAATATTACCATATATCGCGAAATTGAAGACATCTCGTATTACAGTTATTGGCGTTACGGTCTTGTCAAATCCTATGAAGAGAAGCGCAGCTTTGAACCTTCGGGAATTTGTAAAAATATCGAAGTGAATGGTTGTCTATATAATCACGGCCGCAAATTAATAAATTATGAAGCTATCGTGAATGGTATCCCATATTATTTTGCAGGCGAATTTAACCCGGATAGCGCCGATTATAGCGACATACCTGCAAACTAAATTTTTATCACCTTACATTTTACCTCTTGACAAGCCACCTTCAGGTGAATACTTTTTTGCCGGTTTTGGTTTGGAAATCAGGTTTTACGTTGCCTCCCTTGCAAAGACATAAAAGAGGCGTTGTTATAGTTTTATCGAAAGAAGTTCATTATAAAACGCTGTTTATTTGCAAAAACTCAAAACAAAACCATATGTTTATTATTCAATTGATATGAAAAAAAGCGCAGAAACGGAAACAAAGAATAGATTTAACATATTTTAGAATTTAGGAGAGGTGCCGGAGCGGTTTAACGGGGCGGTCTTGAAAACCGTTGTCCCTTTCAGGGACCCCGGGTTCGAATCCCGGCCTCTCCGAGCTTTAATGAAGCCCGATTCAAAAACGAATTAAGCTTTAAAGCTCAGAATTAAGTATTTAAACTGTTTTTTGCCTGATAATCTAGGCGCAATATATTATTTTTTTGAAACTAAGCCAAATATATCCTGAAAACATACCCTTTATAGGGTATTGACATAACATCCAAATTTCATATTTTCTTAATATGTTAATCATGGGAATCGAAACATCTTGCGACGATAGCTCAGTCGGCATAATGTCAGACGGGGCTTTGCTTTCCAGTTATGTTTACACTCAAAAAGTCCATCAAAAATGGGGTGGTGTTATTCCCGAACTTGCGAGCCGTGATCATATTCGCACTATACTCTCAGCTATAGATACAGCCCTCAAACAGGCATCTATCGGCCTTAAAGACCTTGATTGCATAGCCTCTTGCGCCGGCCCAGGATTACTAGGTTCCCTTCTTGTGGGTCTCTGCACAGGCAAATCTATAGCCCGCGTTTTAGGAATTCCCTTTGTAGGAGTCCATCACCTCGAAGGCCATTTCTTTGCAAGCCTAATGGGAAGCGATATCAAACCTCCATTACTAGCACTGATAATTAGCGGTGGCCACACTCATATGTATTTCGTGCCCGAACTAGGTGTGTATAAACTCCTCGGTAAAACGCGTGACGATGCCGCCGGCGAAGCTTTCGATAAAGGTGCCAAAGCCATGGGCTTACCTTATCCAGGAGGCCCTGCGATAGAAAAAGCAGCAATAGGTGGAAATCCAGATGCAATAAATCTGCCCCGTGCTATGCAGATTACCGGCGAATTAGATATGTCATTTAGCGGATTAAAAACAGCACTGATTAATAAATTAAGCAGTAATCCAAAAAATAAAATAAACCTAGCAGATTTTGCCGCAAGCTACCAAGAGGCAATCGTCGATTCGCTTATATGGAAAATAAATGAGGCCGCATCAAGTTTCGATTTTGGCGGAAAGATAGTAGCTGTTGGTGGAGTGGCCGCAAATTCGCGGTTCCGTCAAAAGCTCATAGATATGTGCAACAGACGCGGTTGGCTCTACTCCATACCCGATAAGCAATTCTGCACCGATAACGGCGCTATGATTGCCGCAGCAGGTGAATTCCGCTATAAAAGAGGAAACGTGGCCGAATGGGATATCACAGCTGTAAGTCGTTGGGCGCTTGAAGACTTGTAATCCTCTAGCAAGAAAGAAGTTAATATGTTAGACAGAACAATCAAAGCCATCAAAGAAGCAGACCCTAAAAGCTTATATGATTGTATAGTATCATATTGTGTCGCAACAGGTTGCGAACTTCCTAAAAATGTCGAAACAAGAATTATGCTTACACTCAAACTCGCAGAAGAAGGCGTGTCCGCCGATGCCGATATCTCAATATTAGAAATACAGGAAATATCGGACTTCGTTGAACGCGCTCAAAAACTTCGTGAAAAACAACAACGTCTTATCGCATTGAAAAAATTTATCAAAATTTATCAATGAAACAATCGGTAGTATTGAAGTTGGCGATCTGGCTTTTAAAGGAAAGCAACTTCTTTCTTACTTCAATCCCGACCGCCTACTCGTCAGTTCGATATCTCCAGAAACCCTCGACAAACAATGCTCAGATTTTCTCGACGATTTTAGAATAGAATATGTCAACTACCACAATACCTGGCACAGCAAACGAAATGAGATTGGCGATAGATACGAGCAAATGAGTCAAAAAGTCGATATGTTAAAAAAACTAAACACCATCCGAAAATTAGGCCCAGCTGTTGGCGGTGAATTAATCATTGAATTATCTAAATATCCTGTCAAAATTCCGCCGTGTAGCATTCTTAAAATAACCGACTTGGGATTTGCAACCGAATGCCCATTCTGCAATCTTCAATATAAAAGCGGTATAGACTGGAATCACTTCGTCAAACTCGAAAAAAAACTAGATGAAACTTGCAGAAAAAAACTACGCCTTATATCCAATAAAGTCGCAGCTATAGCCGTCAAACAAAATATCAGCGATCCTATCCGTGCCTTTATCGATGCCGTCGCTATTAGCGATCTCGATAAACTCTACAATGTCTTCGATGAGGACGTGCTCCTGGCCCTAAAAAAAATCCTAACTAAATAATAAACTCCAGCTTGAAATTAATCACCGATTAAAACTATCGATGTTCTACTTTCTAAGCAATCTAACGCAATCCAATTTAACTATCGCCCTAATCGGGAAAAAATTAAACGAAAATGGCTGGCGCGGGGAAAAGCGTTGTCATTAAATTTGCCCCAATCGCAAATTTAATGGCAAAATGGTGGTGTGGTGAAAGTTTTTGCATCCAAAACTAATGTAACATAATTCCTCATCGGATCTTGCAAAAACCGTGACAGCCTTTTTCAAAAAAAGGACGGATCAAAGACCCGTCCTTTAAAACAACATTTGATTTAATTTTATTCTTCTTCTTTAGCCTGCTTTGATTCCTCGATAACCTTCTGAGCAGTTTCATAAGGAACCTCAGCATAATGACTGAATTCGCGAGTGAAATAGCCTCTACCCTGAGTAAGACTCCTTAAAATAGTAGAGTATTTATATAATTCTGCCTGCGGAACTTGAGATTTAACCTTGGTGAAGCTTCCAATCGGCTCCATACCACTGATCTTTCCCCTTCTGGAAGAAATATCTCCCATTACATCACCAGTGAACTCCTCGGGAACAATTATCTCAACATCATCGATCGGCTCGAGAAGATAAGGATCTGCCTTGTCAAAAGCCGCCTTTACGCCGAGGTGCGCGGCTATCTTGAATGCCATTTCCGACGAGTCAACCGAGTGGTAACTGCCATCATAAAGGGCTACACGCATATCGACTACCTTAAAACCGGCAACAACACCGTCTTTCATAATCTCTCCAACACCCTTATCAACAGCAGGAATAAACTTTCCGGGGACAACTCCACCGCTGATCTCATTCGTAAATTCATATCCCTCGCCGCGCGGAAGCGGTTCGAGACGTAACCAAACATCCCCAAACTGACCTCGACCACCGGTTTGTTTCTTATGGCGACCCTGAGCTTCTGAAGTTTTACGGATAGTCTCACGATACTTTATCTTAGGCTTGCCAAGCTCTACATCCACACCAAATTGCTCCTTAAGTTTACCAACTATCATATTGAGCTGAAGCTCTCCCTGTCCATGCAGAAGTGTCTGTTTAAGCTCAGAATCAACCTCGTAACTAAACGTCGTGTCCTCTTCGGCAAGGCGCGCAAGACCGGTGGCAATCTTCTCCTCTTCGCCTTTCTGCTTGGCTTTAACTGCAACATCGATAACAGGCTTTGGAAAATCGATGGGAGGGAATATAATAGGTTTACTCTTCTCGCATAGCGTATCACCTATTCCAGTTCCCTTGAGTTTAACTGTAATGCCAATATCTCCGGCTTCTAGAGTTTTAACCTCCATACGCTCTTTACCCCGAGCAACATAGATAGTTCCAACCCGCTCACTAATGCCCCGAATAGGATTATAAAGTTCACTCCCATTCTCGACTGTCCCAGAATATACGCGAAAATAAGTGAGTTTTCCAACATGCTCTTCGGAGAAGACCTTATAAACAAGGGCACTTGTATGACCATTGGAATCAATCTCGATAGCCTCAGAATAATCCTCGTCACCGACAGCCTTTTTAGCCATGACTTTACCGGCAACCTTGGGATTTGGAACCAAATTAATTATAGCGTTAAATACAAGGTCTGTCCCAATATTCTGAGAAGCACTAATAGGAATAACCGGATAGAGCTTACCTGCGGCAACTGCCTTGTTAAGACCGTTAATAAGTTCTTCCTCAGAAAGTTCGCCGGTTTCAAAATATTTCTCTAAGAGTTTATCGTCCGACTCGGCGACAGCCTCCATAAGCTGCATACGAAATTCGTCTATTTGGTCCTCGAGATTGGTCGGTATATCTATCTCTTTACCTAACCCTTTGCCACCCCGCTCATATGAATAAGCCTTATGAGCAAGAAGATCTATCACTCCGTTAAAAGAGTCAGAAGAACCTATAGGTATGGCAATAGGCGCTACCTCGTTTCCGAAAGCGTCTTGGAGTTCTTTAAGAGCCTTCGAATAATCAGCGTTTTCTCTATCCATACGATTAACAAGGAAAATAGCCGGTTTGCCATTGATATGATCCCATGCCTTCTGAGTACCAACCTCGACCGCGCTTTGTGCGGAAACTAAAATAACTCCTGCATCGGTTACACTAACCCCGCTGATAACCTCGCCGATAAAATCCGAATAACCCGGGGTATCGAGAATATTAATTTTAGTGCCTTCAGATTCGGCAATCAAAAGAGAAAGCTGAACCGAACTTTTTCTGTCTATTTCGGCAGAATGGTAATCACTTGCAGTGTTCCCATCATCGACAGAGCCCATGCGTGTTAAAGCTCCACTTGAATAAAGCATAGCCTCTGCGAGAGTCGTTTTACCCACACCACCATGAGATAAAAGGACTATATTACGAATGTTTTCTGTCCCGTATTCTTTTACCGCTGCCACGGGAACTCCTTCCTTTATAAGTTCGATTCTTTATAAAATGAACCGAGAAAATATTTAAAAAGAACGCACTTGTCAATGTTAATCGATAATGAAGGGATTTTTTATTGGCCATTATCTTATTTTTAATAATATACATTCATTCATTTTTTACACAAAGGAATAACAAGTTCAGCTACGCTTTTGGCTATAGAATCCAAAGGATAATAACAAACCTTGACTCCGTCGCGTTCGCTTACTAAAATACCTCGGTCGGTCATAACTCTAAGATGCTGGGATACAGTCGATTGAGGAAGATTGAGTTTGGTCGCGAGTTCTTTAACGAAACAACCTTCGTGAATAAGACAGGCAAGTATTCTCAATCTATCGGGGTGGCCTAAAACCCTTAAAATGCCCGCTATACGATCTAACTTATCTCTGGATACATCTATCATTTGACCAACAATAACTTGCGGGTTACAAAAATATTTCCATGAGTGAAGCGCGCAAGATAAACCCCTGTGGGAAGCTCATTCTTCATCCGGTCTCTACCATCCCAGATAATGTCGCATCCCTCAAATTCACGGACGATCCTTCCATCTAAGTCAAATATCTCGATCTTAGGCAAAAAAATCGAGTCCTTAGAATGGAAAAATATCCTGCATGCCGAATTGAAGGGATTGGGATAAATGTCAATATTTACATTATCAGGAATTCTGTAAGCGCCTGCAGCCAAACCCGGATCGAGATAATAAATGAATTTAATGTCATCGACATACCAACCAGAAGCGCTAACATATGGATCACTTCCAATAACCAGTTTTATCAATATGGTTGAACCGGCGTAAGGTTCAATATCGAAAGTTTCTGTGCGCCACCCAACACTGCTTCCAGTGAAAACGCTATCGCCATCCAAATAAGGATTATGATCGTAGGCAACCCCATCATATCCTTCGACTGAACTTAAAATGCTCCACGACAAACCACCATCGTCGGAGATCATAACCGTTGCACCATCATAGATATCACCACCACTCGGAGCCTCAAAGCTATACCAGTGCTTTAAAGAAAATCTAGGTTTATACGAGCTGCTCGGTATAGCTACATCGGGCAAAAGGAGTTCAGAAAGCGTATTGTTTGTGTAATCATCTGCTATCTTAGTTGCCCAAAGAAAATCACCCGAAAAAGCAGCCTCAGGACCTGAAGTCGGCGCGCCCCACTGCCAGTCCCCTGTTGCAGCTAAACTCCCTGCGCCCGCCTCGAAATCCCATTCCGAAATAATCATGGGAGTTCCGCAAGCAAAAGAGGTCGAGTCATAAGTCGAGTATCCGCTCGTATCGCAAATCTCAAACTTGATCTTCACATAATCACCGGGTAAAATACGCGTTTCATCTATTTCTATAACAAAGCCAACTGTATCGTAGCCTTGCGAAGCGATAGCCCCAACAAAGACTGAATCGTCGATCATGTCGAGTCCGGAAGTTGCGGAAAAAGCCTTGATGTAGGCTGTGCTTGGATCGAATCCGAGGTTCTCGATTTCCACGAGTATCCTCGACCTTTCACCCGGGTCAGCATAGCCGCTGGAATCACCATAGAGGGGATCTACCCAAGCCTGCACCATAAAAGGCGCACTTCCGGCAATTTGACAACAAACTTTACACGAAAGCATATTTTCCGAAACAAGTTGATCTTTGCGCGAAAGCGCAGGCCAAAAACCGTCTCCATCACCCCCAACCTCGGGTGTGCAACAGAATATCCACGAATGCCCGGTTGTGTCGCCATAAAGCCAATCGTCTGTATCGCCATTAGAAACATAGATAGTAGAAGCGCTGGGACCATAAATATACCCATTACCACGGGCATATCGATAACCAACGCGCAGGAACCAATCATTATGAATAGGGAGATCATAGGTCCAGCCGAAAGGAAAAAGATAATAATTACTATAGCTGTGAAAACTCATCGAGGAACGGAACTCGCGGGAATCCACAAAATCCATTATGGCTTGAGTTTCTAGCTCGCTGCCAGCAAAGGAACCACGATAAGTTTCATCGCTAGGATCGCTGGAACTACCAAAATCGTCATAACCCCACATATATGTAAAATTCCTATTAAGATCGACACCCCATGTGCCATCGCCATTATCGCGCCTGTTCTTTCGCCACATCCCTCCACCAGTGGGATTAGTCTCCTGATTGTAAAAATAACCATCGGGATTAAGGAGAGGAATTATCCATATCTCACGCTTTTCGACCATATGAAGTGCAATTTTACTCGAGGTCATCGAATCTAAAAGCCACTGAGCAAAGCTTAAAACTACCTCGGGCGCAATAACCTCTCTGGCGTGAATCCCGCCTGCAATAAGAACCTCCGGTTCGTCCTCGTCTGTCTCGACATTATCGGATACCTTGACACAAACTATTTTATGCCCATCGCAACCAACACCGATAGATTCAGGTTCTGAAACATAAGCTGGGTATCTGTCATGTAGCGAATCCAGCGCCGCTAATATCATCTCGTAAGTGCGCCAACCGCCCATGTCGAGCCTTTCGTCCAGACGAGAAGCATAGAACTCGCTCATATCGGGAATAATTACTTCGAATGGAACAACACGAGCACGAAGCAAAGCAAGCCCGCTTTCAGGAATTGCATAGTCCGCCCACACGCCGGGACGAGAGGAGATAACCTCAGCCGGCACTTTATCCTCATAGCCCCAAGGAACCCTTATTTGGCAGTAAATGTCCGGCGTGTTAGCTAATGCGATAAAGCTTAGAAGTAAAAAGGCGAAAATCGTGATTTTCTTAAACATAATGTCTCCTGATTATTTACTTTATAAGGCGAATTCGAGAACCTCATCCATATTATCGACAGGAATAAATTCCATTTGCTTTGCTATCTCTTTTGGAAGCTCTTCGAGGTCTTTCTCGTTCTGACGTGGAATTATTATTCTGACTATTCCAGCACGGTGTGCTCCGAGAACCTTCTCCTTTAAACCTCCAATGGGTAATACTTCGCCACGAAGCGTAATCTCACCCGTCATGGCGGTTTTTGGGCGTATAGATCGATTCATAAAAAGCGAAGCAAGGCAGGTTGCCATTGCTATACCAGCCGAAGGACCATCCTTTGGAATAGCTCCCGCAGGCACATGAAGATGTGTATCAAACTGCTTAAAGTCATTCTCTATCTTCAACGAATCGGCCTGTGAGCGAACCCAACTAAGCGCCGTTTGCGCCGATTCCTTCATAACATCGCCTAAATGACCGGTAAGAATAAGAGCACCATTGCCTGACATCGCCGTGGACTCTATAACAAGAACCTCACCACCAACGGGCGTCCAGGCTAGACCTAAAGCCATGCCGGGTAGCACCTTTTTTGGAAGGACCGTATCGGCGAACTTGTCCGGCCCAAGGTATTCTCGCAATCTATTCTCAGTAATGACGGCACGCTTTCGCTCACCACCGACGATTTCCTTCACAACCTTACGGCAGATACCCGCGATGGTGCGCTCGAGGTTGCGCACTCCTGCCTCGCGTGTGTAGTTCTCGATAATATCTATTAGAGCCTGATCAGTAAAAACAATCTGATTGCGACTGAGGCCGTGGCCCTCTATTTGCCTAGGCATAAGAAATTGAGTAGCAATATGGAGCTTTTCATTATTTGTATAACCCGGAAGGCGTATCATCTCCATCCTGTCCAGAAGCACTCGCGGTATAGGATCGATATAGTTTGCTGTCGCGATAAACATAACCTTTGATAGATCGAACGGGACCTCTAAATAGTTATCTACGAATGAAAAATTCTGCTCGGGATCGAGCACCTC